>JBDLTL010000006.1:0-43953 GCA_039799085.1 Candidatus Parcubacteria bacterium
CCCTTGAGGCCGGAGAGATTGTTGCTCTTGCAACCACTTCAGCTCGCACTATCGCTCGTGCTACCTACGGACAGTCAGCTTTTGGTGTCGTGGCAAATGATGAGGGAATCCTCCTTGGTGAAGCGGGTGGTGTCCCGGTGGCACAAGCAGGGAAGGTCATGGTTAAGGTGAATAATGAGGGTGGTGATATCAAGATTGGCGATGCAATTACGCTTTCCTCTGAGGCTGGTGTTGGTACTAGAGCTACGACAACATCACGTATCATTGGTATTGCCCTTGAAGACGAAGACAGTGACGACTTTGTGCAAATCGCCGTACGTAATGAGCTGTACTTCGCGAGCGAAACAGCGACTGCACTCGATACTCTTTTTGTACCGATTGAAGACAATGAGAATGACATTCTCTGGAATCGTATTACAACTCTTGCGTCAAACTTCGTTGATGGTGTGCTCAGTGTAACCGGTATCAAGACTGACGAGCTTTGTGTGGGAGATGTCTGTGTTGACGAAGCGGAGTTTCTCCAGATGGTGGAGCAGGCGGGAGGGAATTCTTCAGCAGCTGCAAATGGAGGTGATAATAGCTCTCCTGAACCACAGTCAGAAGCTGAAGTAAATCCAACACCAGAACCAGAGACTGAGCCTATTTCTGAGCCAGCACCAGACCCTGAACCAGTAGCGGAACCACAACCAGAACTTGCTCCAGATGGGGGAGTGTGATGAGGAAAAAGCAGGGGCGCCGTAGGCGCCCCTGCTTTTTCTATTTTAAAAGTGCGCTATACTCAAAGTCATGCAATTTCAGATTAGTACTGAAAAGACACCGGCAGGTGACCAGCCAAAGGCGATTGAGGCGCTGGTGGCCGGCCTAAAGGCCGGCCACCAGCATCAAACCCTTCTTGGTGTCACCGGCTCAGGAAAGACGTTCACAGCTGCGAACGTTATTCAAGCTGTCCAAAAACCGACACTTGTCATTGCGCACAATAAGACGCTCGCTGCACAGCTCGCGCAAGAATACCGAGATTTCTTTCCAAATAATGCCGTTCACTACTTCGTCTCATACTATGACTACTACCAGCCTGAGGCGTACATGCCGACGAGTGATACATATATAGAGAAGGAGTCACAGATAAATGAAGAAATCGACCGACTTCGTCACGCTTCGACACAAGCACTTCTTACACGTGAAGACGTTATTATTGTGGCGTCCGTATCGTGTATTTATGGTCTCGGCGCTCCGGCTGAGTATCTTAAGAAACACCTCAAGATTGAGCGAGGGTTTGAAACAACTCGCACCGATATGCTCCGAACACTCATTGACCTTTATTTCGAACGCACCAATGCCGACCTTACCCCAGCTCGCTTTCGTGCGGTGGGCAATACGATTGAAATCATGCCGACTAACGAACGAGTAATTTTCCGTCTCGGTTTCACCGGAAATAAAATTTCTTCAATAACAAAAATTGATCCCGTTACGCGGGCGATTATCTCTGAACCGGAAGCATTCTTCCTTTTTCCTGCCAAACACTTCGTCACCCCAGAAGATGAGCGAAAAGTCGCTGTTGCGGATATCAAACTTGAGCTTGAGGAGCAACTAAAGAAGTTTAAGAAAGAAGGGAAGTTGCTTGAAGCGGAGCGTCTGCGTCGTCGCACTGAGTATGATATCGCAATGATTCGCGAGGTTGGCTACTGCAATGGTATCGAAAACTACTCTAGACATTTTGATAGACGAAAAGCTGGCGAGGCCCCATACACACTGCTTTCATATTTCCCACACAAAGAAGACGGTACTCCAGACTTCCTCACTATTATCGACGAGTCGCACGTTACCATTCCACAGCTCAATGGTATGTTTGCTGGTGACCGTTCACGCAAGGATACGCTTGTAGAATTTGGTTTTCGCCTCCCAAGCGCTGTCGACAACCGCCCGCTTAAGTTTGTAGAATTTGAAGAGCGTGTTGGTCAGCAGATTTATACCACCGCTACACCAGGGAAGTTTGAGTTTGCAAAGCTCACAGAGGAAGGACTTAAGCCGGTTGAACAGATTATTCGTCCAACAGGACTCATCGACCCTGAGATAGATGTACGTGGCGTCACAGAAAAAGACGACTACCTCGGACAAGTAAAGGATTTTATTGAAGAATCAGAAAAGGTTATCAAAAGCGGTGCGCGTGTGCTCGTGACTACACTCACAAAGCGAATGGCTGAAGATCTCACTGATTTCCTTGACGAAAAGGGTATTAGTACGAAATACATTCATAGTGATGTAGATACCATAGAACGTATCGAAATCCTCACGGACTTTCGTCGAGGCAAATTCGACTGTCTTGTTGGAGTGAACCTTCTTCGTGAAGGACTCGACCTTCCTGAGGTAGAACTCGTTGCAATCCTTGATGCCGACAAAGCAGGTTTCCTTCGCAGTGAGACAGCGCTCATCCAGACTATCGGTCGCGCTGCCCGTAACGTAAACGGACGAGTTATTCTCTACGCTGATGAAATGACTGATGCACTTACGTATGCCATAGGAGAAACAAATCGCCGTCGCGAATTGCAGCTTGCCTACAACAAAGCCAACGGTATTACACCAGTTACTATTGCAAAGGAAATTAAATCGATTACAGACCAAATGCGCTCAGAGCATGACGAGACTGTGGATGAGCTCCTCAAGGTAGACATGGAACTCTTTAAGAAAAATCCAACCAAGGTACTCAAGGAGAAGCGTTGTCAAATGGAAGATGCTGTGGCGATACTCGACTTTGAAACAGCGGCGATTATTCGTGATGAAATAGCGTACTTAGAGAAAAAACGATAAACACAGCTAGGCACGTATTTTGTGATGGTAGTGCTACAATAAATGTACTATGTCGATTTTGGCAGAAAAGAAGGTTGCCTTTGTTGGAAATGATGTCATGTTTTCGGTCCTCAAGGATGTATTAAAAAGACATCATGCGGTAATTATTGATGCAGGTTATGATGAAGCATCTGCAGCTTGGGCCAAAAAAAATGACATTTCAATAATGGTGGTTGGACATCGAGCAAATTCGGCCTCTGCTGTTAAACTTCTAAAAACTTTTCAAGGAAGTGTGCTTGAACGCCAAATACCAGTTTTTGCGGTAGTAAAAAATACCGACCTCACCATAAACGATGCTCTTATGAATGGAGCCGTAGACTACTTTACTGATGAAGAGAGTGAGGGCTCTGTAATGAGTAAGATTAGACTCAGTCTTGGTCAGCCGGATAATTTTTCTGGCGCCAATATTTTTGATGTTCCGGTGGACAATACCGTTGGTACCAAAAAGGGTGTTCGTGTCTATATTGTCGAGGATGATCCTCTCCTGAGAAATTTGCTCGATGCCAAACTGTCCCTCTCGAATTTTCCGCATGAATTTTCACTCGATGGTGCGGACTCCCTTTCAAAGATTAAGCAGTTCAAGCCCAATGTTATTGTTTTAGACCTCATGCTCCCGGTGAAGAGTGGGTTTGAAATTCTTCAAGAAATTAAGACGAATCAAGAGATTTCAAGTATTCCAGTTATCGTTTTTTCAAATCGAGATTCGCAAGAAGACCGTGAGAAAGTATTTGCCCTAGGTGCAGAACGTTTTTTCGTAAAGGCGACAACAGACCTTTCGGCCCTTATTGAGGCCATTGAAGAGCTTTCGTAGGGTTATCGACAGAGAGGAGCCTCGCTTTTGCTCTCTGTACTATATAATCAAGTCATGCCCGCGAGGAAGGTGTTATCTAGTAGTGCTCCAGTAAAAAAGCCTAGCCTGGCTTCTTTAAAGCCTGACAAACCAAAAAGCGCTGCTGCGCGCAAGAAAGCTGTGCAAAAAATTGCAGACGCCCACGTCATTAAGAAAACGGCCCAAAAAGCCGCCTCCTCAAAAATTGTCACAAAAAAAATCACCAACGAAAGCTCCGGGCTCTCTATAAAGCGCGTCGGCAAGACCAAGAAGGTCATTCCTCCTGCACCAGAGCCGATTCTGGTGCTCCCAACCAACATGAGTATCAGAGCCAGAGAAAAGGCGTTGGCCATTTTGGAACAGATGACGAAGGACTTCGGAAAATCTGCCGAACAGATAGCATATGTCTCTGGTCTCTGCTTTATTCTTTTGGGAGCTTCAATGTCTTTTGCGTTTTCTGATGCCCTATTTTCAAACGTGGGAAACGTGGCTAATACAGCAAGTTCCACGCTAATCAATACCGAAAATACCACAGACAGTATTTCAACAGATGCTGCAATTATTTACCCAGACGTCTCTCTCATAGACCCTCTCCCAAAAGAGATTCTTACTGTCACAAAGCACAAGCTCGCAGTTGTGAACGTAAAGACTGTATATATCAAAACTGTCTCTCTCGAGACAGGGAGGTACGTTCAGCTACCCATTGATGATCTTTCTGTCGAACTCTATGAATTCATTCTTGATCCAGAAAAGCTTGATCCGGGTAGACATGAAGTCAGGGCTTACTTTGAAGCCACAGATGGGTCGCGGCACCAAATGAATTTGGGAAATGTTTTTAAGCCTTTTCCTCCATCTACAGCCACTAATTCTGATACTGACACGGTCACTGAAGACAGCGTGGCAGGTACTTCGGGTTCTCTTGACGGTGAAACAAATGAACTGACCGATGATAGCGTTGCTCAAGTAGTAGATAATACCGTATCTACAACAACAGAAACCGTCAACAACGTAGTCTCGACAACCACACCGTCACTTTCAGGGCCAAGCATTACAGTAGACGCCCCCGGAGGTGATTTGGTCGGTGATGTCCTCATCAAAGCGTATGTTTCTCCTGTTACCTTTAAAGAAAATGTTCGCTTCTACGTTCGAGAAAAGTATACAACCAATCGAATATTCGTCGGGACGGCCGAACGATATCCAGACTTCTGGCGCTTTTACTTCAATACACGAAATGTAAAGAACGGTGATTATGAGCTTTTTACTATCGTTACAGTTAGTGGCAAAGAGTATTTCTCAAAAAATACAGAAAGAATTAGAATTGCAAACTTCGTCAAGACTGTAGAAGAGCCAAGCGAAACAGAATCTGAAACGGAAGATGCTGTTTCTGAGGAGACTGTTGCGGACAAAGTGATTGAACCTGCACCAGTTATCCAGCAAGAAGGTCGTTCGCTTCCAGATTTCACTATTACTGATGTCGAGCAAGAAAATGAAAATGAGGAATTAATCCCGGTGACCCTTGAGGTTGCCGACGTCATTGCGCCATACGAAGAGACTATTCGTGCGCTCCTTAATCGCTACGCAATTGCACTACAATCAGGTGATGCGTTACTTCTAGAAATCGCCAAGCGAGAGATTGAAGCAGGAAAGCGAAAAATTGTGGAAGAGGTGCTCGCTGACAAAACTGTCAACTTCCTTGCTGATGATGTCGAACGCATTCTAGAGGAGCGGTTTACTATTCTTGAAAAGCGCGTCGCCACCTTCGAGGAGCTTAGGAAAACCGCGAGCAACAACGAGTCAAGCATTGATACTGATAAGGACGGCGTTTCAGATGTCGATGAAAAAACGCTTTATAATACCGACCCAACTCTGCCTGACACTGACAACGATGGAGTGCTTGATGGTATTGAGATTATGAAAGGATTTAATCCGACAGATCCTTCCTCGGAAGCAGTAATCAAATACGAAATGCCGCAAGAAACCTCAGGCTTAGTAGAAAATACAGTACTTAAAGTTGAAACTGTCGTACCTGTCATCAAAACACTAGATGACGACGCGGGAAAGCAAGTTCACGCAGAAATTAAAGGAACAGCACTTCCAAACAGCTATGTCACTATTTACGTCTTTAGTACACCAACAATTGTGACCGCACGGGCGGACGAAAACGGCATCTTCTCATACACCTTTGATAAAGAGCTCGAGGACGGTGAACATGAGGTCTACGTAGCAATCACAGACAATACAGGAGCAATCATGGCTCGTAGTAATCCGTTCACATTCGTGAAGAAAGCAGAAGCGTTTACGCCTGTTGATACAAATGCTGGAGACGTGGTTGGTAGCCAGTCAATAAATACCTTTAGTACCATGAACTCATACAATACTGTTGTTGGGCTTGGCATCTTAGCCTTCGGTCTCATCCTCCTCATGCTAGGTGTCAGTATGAGAGAGAAGTCAGGGGCAAAAACCAAGGAGTCAATTATCGTAGATACAGGCACTCATGGTAAACAAACTACTTAACACACTCACTCGCGGATTACATGTCATGCGTAGTAACTCAAAACTCCTTTTCGTAGGAGTTTTGGTGTTTTTGTTTCCGGTTCTTTTCGTCGTTATTATTGAGAGTATCTACTCGACGGCCAAGAGTAATGTCGACACCATGGCTCTGAAACGTGTCGGTACTCTCCACGATGCATTAGGGCTTTATATTTCTGAAGCCGGCGCTGCTGATGGTTCTCTCACCACTATGGCAAACCGCGTGCGCGAATTGAATTCTGATATCACTGAGGTGCGTATAGTTGAGCGAACTGCTGAAGGTCTGGTCATTAAGCAATCTGCTCAGTCAGAAAAAATAGGTACTCTAGAAAAAGAAACCTCACTCTATGATGCAGTTGCTTTCGCAAAAAAGGACGAACCGATTGTTACTCCTTTTACCCTCAACGAAGTACGTATGTGGCAGGCTGTTCGGGTAGTGCAGCTTAATGATGGTCGTCAGTTCTTTATCCTGACTGAGCATTCATTTGAAATGTTTGATGGGTTGATGAAGCAAAGGCTGCTCCAGTCGTACTTCGGACTCTCTGCCATCTTTGTATTTCTCATTGTTCTTGCGTACTGGATATCTCGTCAGACTGACTGGCAGAGACGACATGATGTGCTTGATGAGAAAATGAAAGAGCGTGATCTTTTCACCAATATGATTGCGCACGAATTCCGCACACCACTTACTGCTATCAACGGCTACACAAGCTTCTTGGCAGAATCGAAAACTCTCTCGAATGATGAGCAGCGTTACGTTAGTACCATTCAACTCTCAACAGCACGCCTTCTGGCGCTCGTGAATGACTTCCTGGAGGTTGCACGTATCCAATCTGGACGCATGGAACTTGATAAAAAAGTGATTGACGTACAGACCGTCATTACGGATGTTGTCGACGTTCTTAAGGAAACAGCAAAAGAAAAGAGACTCACTCTCACGTACATGCCACTTGCAGTGCCGATTTCGTACAATACTGATGCTAAACGTTTGCATCAAGTCATTCAAAACATTATTTCAAACTCAATCAAGTACACCCATGTCGGAGGTGTTGAAGTAACTACTGAAGTAACTCCGCTTACGGTTTCGATTCGTATAAAGGATACTGGGATGGGTATTAGTGGAGAAGACCAGCAGAAACTCTTTGCTCCATTTGCACGCGTGGGCGGTGTTGAGAAGACTACCATTACTGGAACTGGTCTTGGTATGTGGATTACCAAGCAGCTCGTAGAAATTCTTGGCGGAACTATCACTGTTGAATCAATTAAAGGTGTTGGAACACACGTTGTCATCACACTCAAACGCTAGTTTGTAAGCTGGCGCATTCCTTGTATAATCACCGTATCACCTTCGCCTCCATGCGGAGGCAAGTGTTATGTCACAAGAAAAACCTAAAAAAACTAAGAAAACTGAGTGGGGAGCTGAAGCACCCAAGATTATTGTTCGTGGTGCTAGAACACACAATCTAAAAAATATTACCGTCGAAATGCCACGCGGTAGAATGATTGCGATTACTGGTCCTTCTGGCTCAGGCAAGTCGTCACTCGCGTTTGATACCATCTTTGCCGAGGGACAACGTCGCTATGTCGAGTCACTTTCACCATACGCGCGACAGTTTTTGAATAAAATGCAGAAGCCCGATGTCGACGAAATCGCAGGTCTTTCTCCAGCAATTTCAATTGACCAGAAATCTGCTTCGCGCAATCCGCGTTCGACTGTCGCGACCATTACAGAAATTTACGACTACCTTCGTATTCTCTATGCTCGTGTCGGACAGCCGTACTGTCTTGATGTTGATGTACCAATCCAAAAACTTTCACAAGACGAAATTCTTGGCATTGTTCTAAAGTCTATCGAGGACAAAGAGGTGAAGAATGCACAGAAGAACGAACAGGTGATGGGCATCGAGGTATCAAAAGGTCGGGTCTCAATCTTTTCCCCGGTCGTCGTTGGTCGCAAGGGAGAGTACTACCAGCTTCTTTATGACCTGCTTGGAAAAGGCTTCGAGACAGTAAAAGTCGACGGACAAATCAAACAGCTTCGTGACCGCATAGAGCTCACAAAGACAAAGCGTCACGACATCGACGTCCTTATCGACGAAATTTACGTGAGTGAGTTTCGTGATGATCCAAAAGGTTCGCGCGAGCGACTGTCTGAAGCGGTAGAGCTTGCGCTCATGCAGTCAGGTGGTCTCGTGAAAGTAGAAAGTCCCGATGGGAGCGAGCGCGTTCTTTCAGCAAAGTTCATTTGTCCGGTTGATGGTAGTTCGTTTCCTGAAGTTGAACCGCGCCTCTTTTCTTTCAATTCACCATACGGCGCCTGTCCTGAGTGTAATGGACTTGGTGTGGTCGGTATCTTCCAAAATGACGAATGTCCGGTGTGTAAGGGTGCTCGTCTCCGTCCTGAGGCCATGCGTGTTTACCTTGGCGGTGATGGTAAAACTAATCTCGGTATCAATATCGTCGCATTTACTGCCATGACGGTGCAGGAAGCGATTGAGTTTGTTTCGAAGATGAAGCTCTCAAAGAAACAGCAAGATATTGCCTGGCCTGCACTTCGTGAGATTATCGAGCGACTCGACTTTATGAAGAATGTTGGTATTGAGTACCTTACACTCGATCGTCGCGCCAACACCCTCTCTGGTGGTGAGGCACAGCGTATTCGTTTGGCTTCACAGCTTGGTTCTGGGCTTGTGGGAGCTCTCTATGTACTTGATGAGCCAACGATCGGTCTTCACCAGCGTGACAATGACAGACTCATCAAAACACTTGAGGACCTTCGTGACCTTGGTAACACTATTATCGTTGTGGAGCATGATGAGGACACTATCTATGCAGCTGATTACCTCATCGATATCGGACCTGGCGCTGGTGTGCACGGAGGCGAGGTGGTCGTAGCTGACTATCTGGAGACGCTCCTCAATGCTAAGAAAAATGATTCAGGCTCAGTCACGCTCGATTACCTGCGAGGTGAGCGCGTCATCGAAATCCCTGAACGCAGAGCAAGCGAAAAAGGTAAGCTTCAAATTAGAGGTGGTCATGTAAATAACATCAAGAACCTCAATGCTGACATTCCACTTGGTCGCTTGGTCTGTGTTACTGGTGTCTCTGGCTCGGGTAAGTCGTCATTCATGTACGAAATTGTCGACCGCAACCTTAAAGCACGACTTGAGAAAAAATTCCGAACAGCTAAGACCTACAACTGTGAGACCTTTACTGGCACCGAGTATCTCGGACGGTCAATCCTCATTGACCAATCACCAATTGGTCGTACACCACGTTCTAATCCTGCGACATATACAGGAGCGTTTACGCACATTCGTGACATGTTTGCGGCGACAGGTGAAGCTAGAGCTCGTGGCTGGAAGCCAGGACGCTTTAGTTTCAATGTAAAAGGTGGTCGCTGTGAGGCGTGTCAGGGTAATGGTGAAATTGCGGTCGAGATGCACTTCCTCCCGACTGTCTATGTGACGTGTGATGTTTGTGATGGAAAACGTTTCACTAAGGAAACACTAGAAGTGACATACAAGAGAAAGAGTATCCACGAAGTGCTTGAGATGACCATTGAAGAAGCGCATGAATTCTTCAAAGACGTACCGTCTATTCAGGAGCGTCTCAAAACATTGCTTGATGTGGGATTGAGTTATCTTAAGCTCGGTCAGAGCGCTACGACGCTTTCAGGAGGAGAGGCACAACGAGTAAAAATTGCTTCGGAACTCTACCGTCCACACACCCAAAAGACTTTCTACATGCTTGATGAGCCAACTATTGGTCTCCACTATGAAGATGTCAGAAAGCTCATTGAAATTCTCCAACAACTCGTTGACCATGGTAATACTGTGATGGTCATTGAGCATAATCTTGATTTGGTGAAGTGTGCTGACTACATCATCGACATTGGTCCGGAAGGCGGAAAGAAAGGTGGTGAAATTGTCGCAAAAGGCACTCCTGAGCAAATTGCCGACAATACAAAATCATTCACTGGCATGTATCTCAAGAAGATGTTGGGACGATAAACACTATGACAAAAGAGCAGCTCGAAAAAAAGAAACTACCAGACGTGCCGGGAGTGTACTTTTTTTTGGGTGCCCGAAAAGAAATCCTTTATATCGGAAAAGCCACATCGCTCAAGAATCGTGTCCGCAGCTACTTCAGTGATGATATTAAGGAGAAGCGCTCTGAGTTTATTGAAAAAATGGTCTCTGAAGCCAAAACTCTCGAGCATACTGTCACCGACAGTGTGCTCGAGGCCTTGATTCTCGAAACAAACCTCATTCGCACTCATAAGCCAAAATACAATACTATCAGTAAAGACGATAAGAGTTTCAATCATCTTGTAATCACCAATGAAGAATGGCCTCGGGTGCTCGTGGTGCGCGGTAAGGATCTTACAGAGCAATTTGAAAAGAAGGATATTAAGTATGAGTTTGGCCCATTTACAAGCGGGACTTTGTTTCGTGAGGCGCTCAAAATAATTCGAAAGCTCTTTAAGTTCTACGATACAAAGAGGCCGCTCGGTACAGAGAAAAGCAAATTACTAAAGGGAAAGATCGATTTTAATCGGCAAATAGGATTGTATCCAAGTGAAGAAAATAGAGCAGAATATGCGCGAACTGTTCGTCATATAAAGCTCTTCTTCGAAGGAAAGAAGCAGCAAATCATCAAGGAACTTGAAAAAGAGATGATGACGCTTGCCAAAGAGGAAAAATTTGAAGAAGCAAACATCATCAAGAAACGCATCTTTGCGCTCACACACATTCAAGACATCGCGCTCATCAAGGATGATAACCGTCTCTATCGAGACGAGAAGCGTGTACGTATCGAGTCGTACGATGTCGCGCACATGGACGGCAAAGACATGGTTGGAGTTATGACCGTGCTTGAGGGTGGGGAAGTCGCACGTAGCGAGTATCGAAAGTTCACCATTCGCAGTCTTAATGATGCGAATGACCCGGCAGCACTTAAAGAGATTCTCTCGCGCAGACTAGAGCATGATGAGTGGCCACTGCCACAGATTATTGTCGTCGACGGAGCGACGGCGCAAAAGAATGCTGCTGAACGGGTGCTTAAGGAGCGGGGTGTGGTGATTCCGGTGGTGGCGGTCGTCAAAGACGACCGCCACAAACCCATCCGACTCATTGGCCCTGCCAACCTTTTACAGGTACACCAGCAGTCCATTCTCCACGCCAATGCAGAAGCACATCGTTTCTCTATTACTTTCCATAGAAAGAAACGCGACAAGATAAAACGAACATAACTTTCACTGTCAGACACCTGTTATACTCACTGACATGCAAACAAAAATCGGATTTATTGGACAAGGTTGGATTGGAAAACACTACGCCGACGACTTTGAAGCTCGGCTATATGAAGTAGTGCGATACTCCCTCGAAGAGCCATATGTACAAAATAAATCAGCAATAGCCGATTGCGATATAGTGTTCATTGCTGTTCCGACGCCAACGACCCCAGATGGATTTAGTTATGCCGCCGTTGAAGAAGCTTTGACGCTTCTTAAGTCGGGTGCAACTGCTGTCATAAAATCCACCTTAAGTCCTGGAACGACAAATGCATTGCAGGAAAAGTTCCCGCAGCTTTTTGTATTTCATAGTCCGGAATTTTTACGAGAAGCGCAGGCAGCACATGATGCCGCACACCCTGACCGCAACCTCATCGGTATGCCAAAGGATACTCCAGAATTCCGTTTGCGAGCTGAAACAATCTTGCGGGTTCTTCCTGAAGCTCCGTACTCTCAAGTAATGACAGCAAAAGAAGCAGAGCTCGTTAAATACGCAGGAAACTGTTTTCTTATGACCAAAGTGCTGTTTATGAACGTCTTGTATGATATGACGGCAAAGAGTGGCCAATCATGGGAAGGTGTACGCTCTGCCCTTATCCACGATCCTCGTATTGGCGAGAGTCATACGCAGCCTGTTCATGCCAGTGGCCATCTCGAGAACAAAGAAACAAAAGTCTTCCGTGGAGCTGGTGGACACTGTTTTATTAAAGATTTTGAGGCGTTTCGTCAGTATTACAAGTCACTTTCAGGTGAAGATGAAGCATTTGCTCTCCTTAGCGCAGAGGTTGCGTATAACAACAAACTTCTGCGTGACAGCGGTAAGGACCTTGATCTTCTCCGAGGTGTCTATGGCGACGTACAATGAGGTATAATAATTCTATGAAACGCGTAGCAGTCCTTCGAGGAGGTCCAAGTAGTGAATATGACGTCTCGCTAAAGACAGGAGCTGAGGTACTGTCTGCACTTCGAACGCTCGACTACCCTCATAAAGACATCACCATTACTAAAAAGGGCGAGTGGTTGGACTCTGGCTTCGTTCGTTCTCCAGAGAAAGCTCTTGAGGCTGTCGATGTCGTCTTTGTTGCACTTCACGGTGAGTATGGTGAGGACGGACAAGTACAGCGCATTCTCCAACGACTCAAGCTGCCGTTTACCGGCAGTAATGCACTTTCTTCAGCGATTGCATTCAACAAGGAATTGGCTAAGCAGTCACTAAAAGAAAGCGGTATCAACATGGCCCGACACCGTCGACTTCATCGGGATGAGGTGCTCGATATGTACAGTCTCGTCGACTCCATAGTAGAAGAAATGGGACAAGAGCTTTTCATCAAACCAATCGCCGGAGGTTCATCAATTGGCGCGAAATACGTTCCGCATAGAGACGCGCTTAAGCCTGCTCTTGAGGAACTTTTTCTCAATCAAGAAGTGCTTATGATAGAGGAGTTTATTCGTGGTCGTGAGGCAACTGTAGGTGTTCTTGAAGGTTTCCGGAATGAATCTCTCTACGTCCTACCTGCTATCGAAATCGTTCCTCCAAACGGTTCACCATTTTTCTCATACGAAGTTAAGTACAACGGAAAAACGCAAGAAATTTGCCCTGGACGATTTTCATATCACGAGAAGGCCAAGTTGACTGAGGCGGCTACAAAAGTCCACAAAATTCTCAATTGTGACCACTACTCAAGAACCGATTTCATTGTTCGTGACGGGGAAGTGTATTTCTTGGAAGTTAACACGCTCCCAGGCCTTACGTCTGAGTCCCTTTTTCCGAAGGCTGCTGCTGCGGTGGGGCTTGAGTTTAAAGAGCTTGTCCGCCATCTCATCGAAACAGCGCGGGTATAGAGCGCTTGACTTAGAATCGACTCGACCGTATTATGGTGCCACTTAGATTTTCTAAGTGCCCAAGGAGATTGTCAGATATCTCGCTGGGCCTGTAAGCAAAGCTTCCGGGCCCTGCGCTCGTCAGATAAAAGTAAAAGTAAACTTTTCTTTTTCTTCCTCACTTGGGCCCGTAGCTCAATTGGTAGAGCGCCTCATTTGCACTGAGGAGGCAGCGGGTTCGAATCCTGTCGGGTCCACAACGACGGCCGCTGAAGCGAAAGCTTCAGCGGCCTTTGTCGTTGTGAGACTCGACAGGATTCGAAGAACGGAGCCGGTATGCAAGACGAGCGAAAGCGAGGGCTTGTCGGCGAGTTGGGGTCGCGAGCACGACTGAAAGGAGCGACTTGTGACCGAATCCGAATATGTATGATTCGTGATCACGAATACAGTTGGTCACCAGTCTAAACAAGAAACCCCTCAAAACCTTGCAATATCCTTAAAATCGTGCCATAATCATAATTAATGAATAACTTTAGAAATAGCGGCCCTGGTGGCTTGCGAAAGCGACCAGAATTTATTGGTGGCCGACCTAGTTCAGATGCTAACTACGGACCAAAGAAAAGCTCTGGTAAAAAGCCTAGTTTTGGAGGTAAGGGAGGATTTAAGGGTGGTGACCGCGGTGGAAGTCGTGGTGGCTTTGGCGGCGGCAATCGTGACGGTGAACGTCGTGAAATGCAGATGCATAAAGCCACCTGTTCTACATGCGGAAAGCCATGTGAAGTACCATTCCGACCAGACGGCTCAAAGCCAGTGCTTTGTAGTGAGTGTTTTGGAAAGGCAAAGTCTGACGATCGTGGCGGATTTGAGCGCCGAGACCGCTTTTCAAATGACCGTCCTGCACGCGGTGGAGAACGAAAGTTCGACACACCTCGTCCGGATCGTGGACCAAGTCCAGATATCAAAGCTCTTCAAGAGCAGGTAGCGACTCTTCAGAATAAGATGGATGAAATTCTTTCAATTCTAAAGGGCACAGCTCCACAGAAGGTGAAAAAAGTAGCAGAAGCTACTCCAGCTACTGATGAAGTAATAACTGTCATCTCTGATATCAAAAAACCAGCAAAGAAAGTTGCTGAACCAAAGAAAGAGGTTGCAAAGAAGGCTGTGAAGAAAGTTGCTGCAAAAAAGCCAGCAGCAAAGAAAGTAACAAAAAAGAAATAAGGGAATTGAAAAAGCCGGTCTGCATAGCAGACCGGCTTTTTCTGTAAGACACAGTTTGAGAATAATAGCCCACGTAACGTGATAAAATAGATGCATCATTAGCATTAATCGAACGTTATGCATTCATCAGTAAAAAAGTCGATACCACCAGTTGTTGCTATTATTACTGCACTAGCAATACTTGCTGCTCTCATTATTTCACTTCGAGCGTCTGCGGAAGGTACGGTGCTTGTAAGCGGGAACACCAGCGCAGGTGAGAATCAAGCCGGCTGGCTCTTTGGTCGTGACATCAACACCACGACGACATACGTCTTTAGTCACGATAAAGCATCTCTTGGAATCGGTAGTCTCTACGTCGGCCCAATTACCAATACAAACGCTGGTGGTGTAGGAGGAAATGATCCCAATAACGATAAGTTCATAGCTGAGTACTTTCCAGAGTCACTACCCGTAGCGTCGTTCCACTCATTCTCGTACGATTATCTTATCGGCGCTGGTGGTGACATGGATGATGTCGACCAATTTTACGTAAATATCTACGCAAATATAGACGATAGTGATACTTACTATGATTGTCGCTTTGATTACGTCGCAAAAGAAGGCTCAAAAGATTCGTTCAGAAAAGTTGTTATTCTTGAGCAAGACGCCCCGACAAATGTTGTACAGAGCCAAGATTCGCGCATCAGTTGTCCTCAAACTCTACAACAAATGCCAGCGGGTAGTCACATTCGCGCAATCGCTCTCAACGTCGGCGACACAACAGACGCTGATACGGGACTTGATGCATATATCGACAACGTAGAGCTCGCTCTTATTGGCGACGCAACAACCTTCGACTTCGAACCACGTCCACGAACAAAAGAAGATTGTTCAGGAGATAAGTGGAAGCAGTATCGATTCAGGAATCAGGGACAGTGTGTGAAATCAATATAGTAAAGGCCGGTCGCGGAGCGACCGGCCTTTTACTAAAACAATCCCCATTTCGGTTTTGATTTTTGCCTATTTAATGCTATTATGCCGGCGCAAACGAAGAAGGAAACGCTTTATTTAAGCCGTTTCCTCACGGGAGCGGATAGTTATGGTACATACTGCATACGCAGCGACAGAAGCCCATGAGGCAAAAGAAGGTATTTCGGTCCACTTAAACCCTTACGTAGTGGGTCATATTGGCGATATGCCAATTACTGCAACGCTTATCACTGTCTGGCTCGTAATGCTTCTGCTTGTAACTTTTGCGTTTACTGTTCGCAAAAAACTCTCTCTTGTACCTGGCAAACTTCAAACTGTAGCAGAGCTCCTTGTTGGAGGTGTGTATGACTACGTTAGTGATGTTCTCGGTGAAAAAAAGTACGCTGATAAGTACTTTCCGGTAATTATGACTATCTTCGTCTTCATTCTCGGCATCAACTGGGTTGGACTTATTCCTGGTGTTGGTGCCTTTGGAACTATTCATGATGGTCACATAACACCATGGCTCTACCCAGGAGCGACCGATCTCAACATCACTATCGGGATCACTCTTGTGGCATTTTTCACTATCGAAATCGCTGGTATTCTCGGTATTGGTGTCTGGAAATACGCTGGAAAGTTCATTAATTTCCACTCTCCACTCGCGTTTGCGATTGGCTTGATTGAGCTTATTTCTGAGCTTGCGCGCCTTATTTCATTCTCATTCCGTCTCTTCGGTAACATTTTCGCTGGCAAGACACTCCTTCTCGTCACCATGTTCTTCGTGCCGTACATTCTCCCAATGCCAATTTACGCATACGAAATGTTCGTCGGTATTATCCAAGCGACGGTGTTTGCGATTTTGACCTTGTTCTTCATCAAGCTCGCTCTCGAAGAGCCTCATTAATAGTGGCCAGACTCGAGTCCGCATCAGTGTTGACTCGCTTTGTCCATTATTAAATCAAAGTAATAAATGAAGAAAGGAGCGAAAGCGACTATTCTGAATTTAGTTCCCAATTTCGGGCTTTAGCCCGCACGAAATTGCTGGAACAAGAAACAATAAAATTTACACAAAACTATGTCTCCAGAACAAATTGCACTCGAAGTTGCAGTAACTAACGCTGAAGCTATGAAGGCGCTTGCTATGGCAATCGCTGCTGGTATCGGTGTGCTTGGCCCAGGTATCGGTATCGGTCTCCTCGTATCACGCGCTCTTGAAGGTATCGCACGTAACCCAGAAGCAGCACCAAAGATTCAGTCTTCAATGATTCTTGGTATCGCGTTCGTAGAAGCTCTCGGTATCTTCGCTCTCGTTGTTGCATTCCTCATTAAGTTCGCTTAGTCCCACTTTATTCAAACCGCATCTAATTATTTATCCCTATGGAGCAACTCATTCACGCCTTCGGCATTGACGCACGGCTCATCCTCATCCAGGTTGTAAACTTCGGATTGTTGATGGTTGTTTTGTCATACCTTTTGTACAAGCCTGTACTCAAGATGCTTAACGAGCGACAAGAGAAGATCGCACAAGGAATGAAGGATGCGGAAGAAGCTGGCAAGGCTCGCCTTGAAGCAACTGAAAAAAAGAAGGGAATTATCGCTTCTGCTAATAAAGAAGCAGAAGCAATGTCTGCTCGTGCAAAGGAGCACGCTGACAAGAAGGCTGATGATATTCTCACCGAGGCTCAGAAAAAAGCTGAGCAAGTCGTAAAAGACGCAGCTATGCGCGGTGAAGAAATGAAGGTTCAGGCACGCAAGGAAAGTGAAGCAGAAATTGCTAAACTCGCTATTCTCGCAGCCGAAAAAGTACTAAAGGAAAAAGCTTCTTAAACTAATTGATGGCTATGAAAACCGAGTACGCACACGCATTTCTTGCAACAATCCACGAAGGAGTATCGCTTGATACGGCTCTTTCTGGACTTCGTGGTGCACTCGAACGCAAAGGTCATGGCAAGCTCTACGCTCCGGTGCTTCTAGAGGTGCTTCGCACACTTGAGGCAGAAAAGGGTACAGATCAAGCTGTGGTACTGGTAGCAAAGACATCAGATGCAACATCTCTTAAGAGCGCTATTCAAGCTGCTCTCAAAGAGCTTGGCGCTACCGAAGCCACGTCTGTAAAAGAAGTAGTTGATGAAACAATCGTTGGCGGTTTTGTTGCCACCTACGATTACAAGGAGCACGACCAGAGTTACAAGAAATCACTCAAAAATTTATACGAGTCTATTGTTAAGTAATTATTACAAGTATGAGTACAGAAATCATTGAACGAATCAAAAAAGAAATCGAATCATTAGATAGCGCAGTTACCACAACTGAAATTGGTGTTGTTACCAACGTCGGAGACGGTGTGGCTGCTATCGACGGACTTCGCTCTGCCCAGATGATGGAGATGGTGGTCTTTTCTGCAGATGAAGGCGCTTCACTCGAGGCTCTTCTCTCAAAGACTGACACCCTCTATGGTCTCGTACTCAACCTTGAAGAAGACTCGGTCAAGGTAGTGATTCTTGGTGATGCTTCAAAGGCATACGAAGGAATGAAGGTGTACCGCACCAAGAAGCTCCTCTCGATTCCTGTATCTGAAGACATCATCGGTCGTGTGGTAAACCCACTTGGTGAAGCGATCGACGGCAAGCCAACTATCGTTGGCAAGAAAAACATGCCGATTGAGCGTGTCGCATACGGTGTTATGGATCGCTCAGGCGTAAATGAGCCAGTACACACGGGTATCAAGGCTATCGACTCAATGATTCCAATTGGTCGTGGTCAGCGTGAGCTCATCATTGGTGACCGTCAGACTGGTAAGACAACTATCGCTATCGACACCATCATCAACCAAAAGTACGAACCAAAAGAAAAACGACCACTTTGTATTTATGTCGCTATTGGACAAAAGCGATCAAAAACAGCCAGCATCATGCAGAAGCTTCAAGATGCTGGTGCTATGGAGTACACGACTATCGTGGCTACTTCAGCGTCAGAAGCATCACCACTCTTGTTCCTCGCACCATTTGCAGGAGCAGCTATCGGTGAATACTTCATGGAACAAGGGAAGGATGTGCTTGTAGTATTCGATGACCTCTCAAAGCACGCAAACGCGTACCGTCAGATGTCCCTCCTTCTTCGTCGACCACCAGGACGCGAAGCGTACCCAGGAGACATCTTTTACCTCCACTCACGTCTTCTTGAACGTTCAGCGAAGCTCTCAAAGGAACTTGGTGGTGGTTCTATCACAGCCCTTCCAATCATTGAAACTCAGGAAGGTGACGTTTCTGCCTACATTCCAACGAACGTAATTTCTATTACTGACGGTCAGATCTTCCTCGAAACAGACCTCTTCAACAAGGGTATCCGTCCTGCGCTCAACGTTGGTATCTCAGTATCACGTGTAGGTTCTTCAGCTCAGACAAAGGCGATGAAGAAAGTGGCTGGAAAGATTCGTCTTGAGCTCGCACAGTTCCGTGAGCTTGAGGCTTTCATGCAGTTTGCTTCAGACCTCGACGAAGAGACTAAGGCTCGTATTGAGTCAGGTCGTCGCTATGTAGAGCTCCTCAAGCAACCACAAAACAACCCAATGCCGTTCTACAAGCAGGTGGTGTCTATTTACGCAGCGAACGCCGGTATGTTTAATCTCGTACCTGTAGCGGACGTCCGCAAGACTGAGGATTCATTCCTCTCATTCATCGAACGTGATCGCAAGGTCATCTTCGATACTATCGAAACTGGTCGCGAACTCACTGACGAAGTAGTAGAAAAAATCAATAAAGCAATCGAAGACTTCAAAGCAACAATTGCGTAATAACCTATGGCGCTCAAGCAAATTAAAAACAAAATAATTGCTACCAAAAAGACTGGTCAGGTGACTAAGGCGATGGAGTCTGTGTCTGCGGTAAAGATGCGCAAGAGTCAGGAGCGTGCGTTCTTGGGTCGTCCATACGTGCACGCAGCACTTCGTATCCTCGGTCGCCTTGCGAAAGCTGACCACGGCATGCAGCACCCGCTGACCACCGTCCGAAGCGAGGGCAATGTGTTGGCAGTGATTGTCACTAGTGACAAGGGTCTTGCAGGTAGCGTCAACAGTGCGGTACTCAAGCAAGCTGAACATCTTTTCCGTCAAAACGGCATTACCGATGTGGTGGCTGTCGGTCGCAAAGCAGTCGAATTCACTGGTCGCGAAAAGAAAAACCTCATCGCTTCATACACCAACGTAAGTGACGGTGTGACTGTCGACGATGTTTACGACATGTCTAATAAGGTACTTGAGGCGTTCATTTCTGGAAACTACAAGAAAGTAGTCGTCATCTACCAGAACTTCATTTCGACGTTTGAACAAACCCCAGTCGTGCGTCAGGTGCTGCCAGTTATTCCAGAGGAAATCAACGACCTCATGCGCGGTATCAAGCCAAAGACTGGAAAGTTCAGTAGCGATCGCCTTGAAGCAGAAGTATTTGCTCCGTACAAAGTCGAGCCTTCACCAGAAGAAGTCTTGAATACGCTTCTTCCACAGCTCGTTCAGATTATGTTCTACCACGCTCTACTCGAGAGCAAAGCATCAGAGCACTCAGCTCGTATGGTAGCGATGAAGAACGCGACTGATAAGTCAAAGGAAATGGTAAAAGCCCTTACGATTAAGTTCAACAACAAGCGTCAGGCTGCGATTACCGCTGAGGTATCAGAGATCACTGCCGGTGTTGAATCAATGAAATAGTATGAAAACAGGATTTGATACAAAGCGTTTTCTGAAGATACTTGCTGGCTACGCAATAGTTATTATTACAGTCGACGCACTGCTCACGCACTTCTTTGATATCGGAGAACCCAAGCAAAGCATCATCGAAGTATTCAGTGCTGTAATTATCTTTCAAATCTTTGAAGAACTCTACCGTCGATACAAGAACAAAGCTTAGTACTTCTAAGCGATGAGCGCCGAAAGCTTCGACTCTCATCGCTTGGTGGTACACCAAAGCGTCCAAGTTATAAACCTTACAAAAATTATTATGAACACAGGAACAATTACACAAATTATCGGCCCAATCGTAGACGTTCACTTCCAGGGCGGGAACGTGCCTTCGCTTCTTAATGCCCTCAAGGTACAGACAGGCGACACCACAATCACACTTGAAGTAGCGCAGCACATTGGTCTCGACCGCGTACGCGCGATTGCGATGCAAGACACACAAGGTCTTGAGCGTGGACTTACTGTGACCGACACTGGTGCAGCGATTTCTGTTCCTGTGGGCGAAGTGGCACTTGGACGCCTCTTCAATGTTCTTGGCGAAACACTCGATGGTGGTGCTGATATCTCTGCTGTAGAAAAGCGCGGCATTCACCAAGATGCTCCTGAATTCAAAGACCAGTCTACCAAGACTGAAGTCTTCGAAACTGGTATCAAGTCAGTAGACTTGCTCGCGCCGTTCATCAAAGGAGGTAAGGTAGGACTCTTCGGAGGAGCTGGAGTAGGGAAGACTGTGCTCATTCAGGAACTCATCAACAACGTAGCGACCAATCACGGTGGGTACTCAGTATTTGCTGGTGTAGGTGAGCGCGTACGTGAAGGAAACGACCTCTACCACGAAATGAAGGACTCCGGTGTACTTGATAAGACCGCTCTCGTATTCGGTCAGATGAACGAAGTGCCAGGAGCTCGTGCTCGTGTAGGTCTCACAGGCCTTACTATGGCCGAATCACTCCGCGACCTCGGAGGAAAGGACGTACTCTTCTTCATGGACAACGTGTTCCGCTTCACACAGGCTGGACAGGAAGTGTCTTCACTCCTTGGACGTGTGTCTTCAGCTGTGGGATACCAACCGACTCTTGCTGAAGAAATGGGTAAGATGCAGGAACGTATCACTTCAACCAACAAAGGCTCTATTACCTCAGTACAGGCCGTCTACGTGCCAGCTGACGACCTTACTGACCCGGCTCCAGCTACCACTTTCTCTCACCTCGACTCGACAGTGGTACTCTCACGTCAGCTCGCATCTCTCGGTATCTATCCAGCGATTGACCCACTTGAAAGTAACTCAACAGCGCTTGATCCAACTATTGTAGGAGAAGAGCACTACCGTGTTGCCCAGGGTGTAAAGCTTGTACTTCAGCGCTACAAAGATCTCCAAGACATCATCGCGATTCTCGGTATCGAAGAACTCTCAGAAGATGACAAGATGACCGTATACCGCGCTCGCAAGATTCAGCGCTACATGTCGCAGCCATTCTCAGTGGCAGAAGTATTCACCGGCGCACCTGGTAAGTACGTAAAGCTTGAAGATACTATCCGTGGCTTCGGAGAAATCCTCGACGGAAAGCACGACGACAAGAACGAACAGGCCTTCTATATGAAGGGAGGTATCGACGAGGTAACTGCATAATGGTATGGCAGAACAGCGATTACTAAAGCTCACAATAGCTCGTGTAGACGGACCTGTCTTTGACGGGGAGGTGATTTCTGTTGCTGTACCTGGTGCAGCTGGCGACATGGAGCTCCTTGCTGGTCACGAAGCCATCATCTCGCCACTCCGCACAGGCGAAGTCCGCATCAAAAAGGCCGATGGTGCCACCGAAAATTTCCCTCTCTCCTTCGGCACTCTAGAGGTCAGTCACAACCACGCTACAATTCTTATTTAAAAAGAAAAGCCCGGCGCTATGCGCCGGGCTTTTCTTTTACTACAACAGGCATATACTTAAACCATATCAGTAACTGTACAACCCATGTCTCTCAAATCATTTTTGCAAAGCACACCTCTTGTTCTAGCCTCGATGGTTCTTGGTGGTGCACTTATTATTTCAGTTGGTATCGGTGGCTACACTGCGTATCAGATAAAAACTGCTGCTGATGTTATTGAAGTCACTGGCTCTACAAAAATTCCGGTAAAAGCTGACTTTGGTCGTTGGACACTTACGCTTGAGACGAAGACAGGTCTCAACGACCAGCAGGCTGGCTACGAACGCCTTGAGGGTGCGAGTGCTAAGATTCTTGAGTACTTCAAAGAGCAAGGCTTTAACACCTTTGAAACTCCTGCGGTGGTAACGATGCCTGCGTACATGTATCCGCAGAATTCTGAACCAATTCAAACCGGATACACAGTCAATCGCATGATTGTCGTAAGTTCTGGTGATATAGAGAAGCTGACCGCTCTTGCTAATAACATCGACCCACTCATCGGTCGAGACTATACCGTAGCTTCAAACGGTATTGAGCTTACATACCAGAAGCTTCCAGAAACGCGTGTAGCGCTCCTATCAGACGCTATTAAGGACGCTAAAGCACGTGCAGAATCTATTGCTAAAGAATCAGGTAGAGAAGTCGGCGATCTTCGCTCAGCGACAGGCGGTGTCGTGCAAGTGCTCCCAGAGGGTGGTGTCGAGGTAAGCGACTACGGAATGTACGACACCATGAATGTAAACAAAGAAGTAATGGTGACTGTCCGCGCAACATTCTCCATAAAGTAATCTTAAAGAAAAAGCGCTGGCCTGCTTCGCAGGCCAGCGCTTTTTCTTCTACATTCATCATGTTAAAATCATCCGCGCCGGGCCCTTAGCTCATTCGGTAGAGCGCTTCCATGGCATGGAAGAGGCGAGCGGTTCGAATCCGCTAGGGTCCACTGAGATAAATAAAACAGCGGTCACGAATGGGACCGCTGTTTTATTTAGAAAGCAAACTGCTTTGCTCTCATGCCTCAGTGGAAGACGTAAACGATGTGAGCTTGCGAACGAGTGCGTCGGGGTCGAGAGTACTAGCTTGAATTGGAGTGAAACGAACAATTATAGTTAGTAACTCGTGACCACAGCCACAAAACTCCATATTATATTGACAATTACATATTTTCATGTATAATATGTAAGTCAATCAAGGAGGGTTTTCCCATGAACAAGAGTTCTTTCCGCTACGCTGTGCTCGCCGTCATCTGCTTCGCAGTCGTTGCGCTCGCTGTCATTGCGACCGGCGAAGGCTACATTGGCAGCGAAATGGGCCGCAAGTTCGTTCTCAGCAGCGGCATCATCGGCCTCTGCGCGATGCTGATGTCCATGAAGAAGTCGCGCATGATGGTCGAGTGATTCCATCCGCTTCGGCGCGAAAACAAGGGGGGTTCCAACATACCGGAGCCTCCCTTTTTCATATTTAAAAATTGAGATGTAGCAAAGATGATGCTACATTTTATAGATGTATTTAGAACAGATACTTATCGGTATCCTAGCAGCTATCAATATTTTCGCTTTCTTTATCATGCTGAATGACAAGCAGAAGTCTATCCGCGGTGACAATACCGACCGCACTCCAGAAGGCTTCCTCTTCTTTCTAGCCGCCGCCTTCGGCAGCGCCGGCATCTACCTCGGCATGCTAACCTTCCGCCACAAAACCAAAAAATGGTACTTCCAGCTAGGCATCCCTTTATTAATCCTCCAAAACCTCGCTGCACTCTATATAACCCAGCAATTCCTCATTATAAATTGAGAGAACCCCTTTTAAATGCTACTCTGGAAACAATATGGCGGATAAAATACTGACTTTGAAACAGTCACTTTGGGCGGCGGCGGATAAGCTTAGAAACAACATGAGTCCTGCGGACTATAAGTACGTTGTGCTAGGGTTGATTTTCCTTAAGTATATTTCTGATGCGTTCGACGAGCAGTATGCCAAGGCGGAAGCCGAAGGTTTTGATCCTGAAGACCGTGACTTCTATACTGCAGACAATGTCTTTTGGGTACCGCGTGAAGCGCGCTGGAAGCATATTCAATCGAGTGCTAAGCAATCAACCATCGGCGTCGTTATAGATGCCGCGATGGACGCTGTAGAGCGAGACAATCCAGCTCTTAAGGGCGTACTTCCTCGCAACTACGCTCGTGAAGCACTCGACAAGCGTCGCCTTGGTGAACTCGTCGATCAATTTTCAAATATCAAACTGAATGAAGGAGAATCAGAAAAGGATTTGCTCGGTGAAATCTATGAGTACTTCATCGGCATGTTTGCTGATGCTGAAGGTAAGCGCGGCGGAGAATTCTTCACGCCAAAGAGTATTGTCGAGCTGCTTGTTCAAATGCTCGAGCCGTACAAAGGTCGTATCTACGACCCTTGTTGTGGTAGCGGCGGTATGTTTTCACACAGTGAGAAATTTGTAGAAGAACACGCGGGGCGAGTGGGAGATATTGCTGTGTATGGTCAAGAATCAAACGACGCCACCTACAAGCTCGCACGTATGAATATGGCGATTCGTGGTATCGATGCTGATATTCGCTATGGTGACACTCTCCACAATGATCAACACAAAGACCTCAAGGCTGACTACATCATTGCCAATCCACCATTCAATATTTCGGACTGGGGAGCAGAACTTCTGAAAGACGATGTGAGGTGGAAGTACGGTGTGCCGCCAAATGGTAATGCCAACTACGCGTGGATTCAGCACTTCATTCATCACCTTTCTAGCAAGGGTAGCGCGGGCTTTGTATTAGCTAATGGTTCTATGTCTAGCCAGTCTTCCAGTGAAGGTGATATCCGCCAAAGGATTATAGAGGCAGATCTGGTCGATGCTATTGTCGCTCTTCCGAGCCAGCTTTTCTTCAATACTGGCATTCCTGCGTGTTTGTGGTTTATCTCGCGAGACCGTGCCAATCGTAAAGGCAAGGTACTTTTTATTGACGCTCGAGAACAGGGGGAGATGATTAGCCGACGTAACCGGGAGCTTACAACAGACGAAGTCGCTCTCATAGCTAAGAAGTACCATGAGTTCAAGACACAAGATGCTACATATCAGGACGAAGCAGGTTTTGTAAAAGTTGCCACACTGGAAGAGATTGAGGCGAGTGATTTTGTACTTACGCCAGGGCGCTATGTCGGATTTGGTGAAGTGGCAGAAGACGCAGAAGCTTTCGAAGAGAAGATGCAACGTCTCATAGCAGAGCTCAGTGAGCAATTTACGGAAAGTGCGAAGCTTGAGAGAGAAATACGAGAGAACTTAGAAAAAATTGGCTATGAGTTCTAAAGATTGGCAAAACATTAGTCTGGCAGAAGTTTCCGAAAAAATTGGAATGGGTCCTTTTGGCTCCAATATTAAAGTAGAGACTTTTGTTTCGAGTGGCGTGCCCGTAATAAGTGGACAACACCTTAGAAATTGTGTTTTGGAAGACACAACATTCAACTACGTAACAGAAGAACACGCTCAAAAACTAATCAGTGCAAATGTATACAGAGGAGACGTTGTGTTCACTCACGCAGGAAATATTAAGAATGTTTCTTATATACCAGAAAATTCACACCACAACAGGTATGTCTTATCACAGCGGCAGTTTTTTGTGAGACCAAAAAAAGAAAAACTGAATCCTGCATATTTAACATATTTTTTTCACTCGACTCAGGGTCAATATTTGCTATTAGCCAACAGTACCCAAGTAGGTGTTCCTTCCATAGCTCAACCTATCACATATTTTAAAAACTTAAAATTTCTACTTCCAGCTATAGATGAGCAGGATAAAATCGTAAAAATCCTTGGTGACCTAGATCATAAAATCAAGCTCAATCGTAAAATGAACGAAACGCTCGAGCAAATTGGTCAGACACTTTTTAAGAAGTATTTTTATGATAATCCAGAACGTGAAGAATGGAGAGACGGGACAATACTAGACTTGGGAAATGTTGTTACGGGTAAAACACCAAGTAAATCAGACGCAACTTATTATGGAAATGATGTCATGTTCTTGAAAGTGCCTGACATGCATGGCAACATGATAGTTATTAAAACAGCTGATAACTTATCAACAAAAGGTGCTGATAGTCAATCGAATAAATATCTAACAAAATGGTCAACGTGTGTGAGCTGTATTGCAACAGTTGGAGTTGTTTCGTTAGCTGGTAACATTCTGCAAACTAACCAACAAATCAATTCAATAATTCCAAAAGACGAATCGTACACATTTTATAACTATTACTTGCTAAGAAATAAATCTGACTTACTTCAAATGATGGCGAGTGCTGGTTCTACAACTCCAAATCTGAATAAAAGTCAGTTTGAAAAAATTAAAGTCAAATTACCTCCAAGTGAAAGTCTTTCAGAATTTCAAGATAAATTACAATGTATATTTGAGATTATTCACAAAAACTACCGCGAGACAGAGGCGCTCTCTAAAATTCGTGACTACTTACTACCAAAACTCATCTCAGGTCAGATTGCGGTTTAGTTATGAGTGATTATCTTCAGAATTTTGAAATAGTCGGCCATGATTTAGAGGGTCTATCTCATCTCGAGGAACGTTTTGGTATGCTTCAAGAGGCTCTCAACGAAAAACATCCCGGGAATATAATCGATCAAGCAAAATGTTTTATTGAAGCAATTTTCCGAACAATCGATGTTAACTATTATGGCGTAGAACAAAAGGACAGAATAGATAGATTGAGAATGCCTCAGCTTTTTGAAGAGGTTGAGCAAATTGTAAAGTTGTCACCAGATGAAAGATTACACACTGAGCTTATGACCAGATGTCGTGAGGCTTTTGAATCAATTGCACGAGTCAGAAATGCACACGGAGCTTCAGCTCATGGGTATGATGGGGAGCATGAATCAGTTGTCGAATTTCCAGAGGCCGTTTATGTAGCCCAAATGGCAGTGGCTGTAGGGATGTTATTCTATGGGCAGCATAGAAACAAAGCAGACTGGCGAACAAATACGAGACAAAAATATGAAGACAATCTTGATTTTAATGAATGGTTCGATGAGCAAAACGAAGTTGTTGAGTTGGCAGGTTCAGTATTGCAGCCTAGCGAAGTCTTGTTTAGCACTGATTTAAAGGCGTATCGGAACGCGCTGGTTGAATTTATGGGAAATAAAGAGCAAGATACTCAAGACTAATATGAACGAAGATAAAATCGAGCAAAACGCATTAGAAATACTCCAAAGTCTTGGCTACCAGGTGCTCTTTGGGCCTGATATAGGGCCGGAGGGGACTGGAGAGCGACAGAGTTACCATGAGGTGGTGCTGGCGCGCCGCCTGCGGGAAGCTGTGGCGCGCCTGAATCCACAAATTCCGGACAGTGCCCTTGATGAAGTAGTCGGCAAGGTACGACGTGGTACTGGTACGACACTACTGCTCGATAATAAAGATTTTCATACACTGCTCACTAACGGAGTTGAGGTGGAGTACCGCGATGCTACCGGTGAGATAAAGGCTGATTTGGTGCGCTTGTTTTATTTTGATAAGCCGCTTGAGAATGAGTTTTTGGCGATCAATCAGTTTACGATTATTGAGGGAGATATAAACCGGCGCCCGGACGTTATTCTTTTTGTAAATGGCATACCGCTCGTAGTGATTGAGCTCAAGAATGTAGCTGACGCAAAGGCTGATGTGAAAGCAGCCTTTAATCAGATTCAGACATACAAGCGTGAAATCCCTTCGCTTTTTCGCTTTAATGAGCTCTGTGTGATCAGCGACGGTCTCGATACTCGTATCGGTACAATCAGCGCCAACTTCGAACGCTTCATGACGTGGAAGACGGTTGATGGTGAAAAGGAGGCCGGGAATGTGCCGATGCTCGAAGTGCTCCTACGAGGAGTTTGTGCACCTGAACGACTTCTCGATATTGTAAAAAACTACGTCGTTTTTGAAAAAAATGACACAGAAAAAAGTTTTATAAAAAAGATTGCTGCGTACCACCAATACTGGGCGGTGAATAAAGCAATGCAAAGCACACTGGCAGCGACACACGGTGACCATCGTGCGGGAGTAGTGTGGCATACACAAGGCTCGGGAAAGTCACTTTCAATGGTCTTTTACACCGGCAAGCTCATTGCATCGTCAGTGCTCGCAAATCCAACCATTGTTGTGGTAACTGACCGCAACGACCTTGACGGTCAGCTATTCGGTACATTTGCCAATTGTAATGACTTACTGCGACAGAATCCTGTTCAGGCCGAAAGTCGAGCACACTTACGTACATTACTTGACCGTGAAGCGGGTGGAGTCATTTTCACAACAATACAAAAATTTTATCCAGAAGAAAGTGAAGACGCTTTCCCCGTGCTAACTGATCGCAGTAATGTGATTGTGATGGCTGATGAGGCACACCGCAGTCAGTATGGACTTAAGGCTCGAGTGCGTGAAGTTGACTCAAAACTAGTCTATGGAAATGCCAAGTACATGCGCGACGCATTGCCACAAGCAAGCTATATCGGATTTACCGGTACACCAATTGAAGTTGAAGATCGTTCAACGCAGGCAGTATTTGGAAATTACATTGATATTTATGATATCAAACAAGCCGTCGAAGATAAGGCTACAGTTCCTATCTACTACGAAAGTCGCTTGATTGACCTTGGTATGGATGAAGGCGTCCGAGAGTGGCTTGATACTGAAATGGATGCACTACTTGAGGGCGAGGAGCTTGACCGCCAACAACGCCTTCAAGCTGAATGGACACAAAAAGAGGCAATCGTAGGTAATGGCGAGCGTCTCGACTTGATTGCCAAGGACATCGTAGAACATTTTGAAGCTCGCCAAGAAGCTATAGACGGAAAGGGAATGATTGTGACGATGAGTCGTCGCATCGCAGCTGATTTGTACTCAAAAATTGTCACTCTGCGTCCACACTGGCACGGTGATACTGATGATACTGGTGCGATTAAAGTAATTATTACAGGATCAGCCGCAGACGAGGAGCAGATTCAGAAGCACGTGCGATCTAAAGATCGACTGAAAGCATTGGCAGATCGAATGAAGAAAGAGGACTCAGATTTGAAGCTCGTTATTGTGTGCGACATGTGGCTTACCGGATTTGACGTGCCAAACATGCACACCATGTACCTCGACAAGCCTCTCAAGGGACATAATCTCATGCAAGCGATCGCTCGCGTAAACCGAGTCTATCCAGGAAAGGATGGCGGTTTGATCGTTGACTATCTTGGGGTTGCGCGAGCACTACGTGAGGCACTCGAAACATATACCCAAAGTGATGGAAAAGGCGAACTCACGCTCGATATCGCAGAAGCTGTTGCTTTAATGAAGACAAAGTTTGAAGTGGTTGATCAGATGTATCATGGATTTGATTATCAACGCTACTTCAGTGCGCCAACTGGCGAACAGCTACAAATAATTCTTGATGCTCAGGAGCATATCCTCTCACTTTCAGATGGAGAGAAGAGATACAAGCAAAATGTACTTGAACTCAGTAAAGCATTTGCATTAGCAATGCCACGCAAAGAGGCTGTAGCGCTTCGGGAAAGTATCGCTTTCTTCCAAGCGATCAAGGCTCGACTCGAAAAGATGACAGGAAATGGGGGTGGGCCGACTGACGAAGACTACCGCATGGCAATTCGCCAAATTGTTGACCGTGCAATTGCACCTGTCGGTGTGGTCGATGTGTTTGAGGCGGCCGGTCTTCATAAGCCACAGCTACCGATTCTTTCAGACGAGTTCTTGGCTGAAATCAAGAACATGCAGCGCAAGAATCTTGCGGTTGAAGCACTGAAAAAACTTCTTAATGACGAAGTTAAAATACGATACTCAAAGAATGCAATTAAGCTTGCAAAATTCTCAGAACTTTTAGAGGAAGCGTTGAAGCGATACAAAAATGGAACAATCGAAGCTGCGCAAGTGGTGGAGATGCTTATCGAACTCGCAAAGGATATCCGCACAGAGTCAGAAGCAGGAGCCGAAATGGGTCTAGCGTTTGACGAGAAAGCGTTTTACGACGCGTTGATTGAAAACGGAAGCGCGATGGAAGTAATGGGGGATGCGCAACTACGAGAACTGGCTAGACTACTTGTGGTACGAGTACGTAATAACACAAGTGTTGACTGGCAGTACCGAGAACCAGCAAAGGCACGCTTACGAGTAGAAGTGAAGAAACTTTTGCAAGAATTCGGGTACCCACCAGACCAGCAAGCAGTTGCTACGAAGTTGGTATTGGAACAGGCCACCATGTTCGCTGAAGATTGGAGTAAGGAATAAACCATGAAAAAACGATTATCCCAGTCTACGATAGAAAAACTTGGTTATTACGTTTATGTTTTAATCGATCCTCGAAGTAAAAAGGTCTTTTATGTTGGAAAGGGCAAAGGGAGTCGTATTTACAACCATGTTCTCGAAGCAGAATGCATCAACAAAAACGAAAAGTTGAAGATCGCGAAAATAAAAGAAATTCACAAAGCAGGTAAAGAGGTTTTGCATGAAATAGTTAGACATGGTCTTACTGAAGGCGAAGCTTTGGCCGTTGAGGCTTCATTGATTGATTTTATTGGACTCAAAAACCTCACTAATATTGTTGACGGACATTACACAGACATTTACGGAAAGCGTACAGTTGAAGAACTTGAGATACAATACGAAGCTCCGAAGACAGTAATTAAGCACCCTTTGCTTCTTATACGAATAAACCAGCTTTACTACCGAGGGATATCAGAAAAAGAGCTTTACGAAGCGACTCGGAAGCACTGGAAACTGGGAATGCGAGCACGAAAAATTAAATATGTCTGTGCTATTTACTTGGGCATCATCAGAGAAGTCTATGAAGTCAAGAAATGGTATGAATCGGATGAAATAGTAGGCAGAAGCTATTTTGAAGGAAAAGTGGCTCCACCAGAAATTCGTGACCACTATAAAAACACCTCACTGACACACCTCATGAAGCAAGGAAGTCAGAATCCGATTCTCTACGTTGAGCCTGACTAATTAATCTACATGTATGTCCTGGTTTGGAGTTAAAAAGAATAGCAGGGCTCTTGCCGAAGAAAAGGAAGGTGATATAAATAACTAATGATATACACTCCACTACTTCACAAAGCGTTTCATTACTCGATTCGGGTGCATGAGGTTGAGCAGAAGCAGAAGCGCAAAGGAAAAGATGTTGCGTATGTGACGCATCCTATTCAAGTAGGGCTTATTTTGGCGAAGGTTGGGGCGCCTGAGCATGTGATTGCTGCAGGGATTCTCCATGACACGATTGAAGACAGTATCGATGAGGCCAAGGTGACGAAGGAAATGCTTGAGGCAGAATTTGGAAGGGAAGTGGCAGAGCTTGTTGATGCTGTTACCGAGAAGGTGCGTGGAATTTCTTGGCACTTGCGGAAGGAAGCAGCAATGGAAGAAATGAAGCACTTCTCACACGATGCGCTCCTGGTGAAATCTGGAGATGTGATTAGTAACAATAGCGAGCTTATCAGCGACTGGCAACGAGATGGTGATGAGACGTTTAGTCGCTTTAATTCAGCAAAAGAAAATATTGTCAGTCACGCGCAGGAGGTAATTGAGACCATACTCCACGCGTGGCCAGAAAATCCCCTCGCCGAAGACCTCAAGCTCTGCCACGAAGGCTTGGCTGCGATGAAGTAGCTCCTGGATATAAATAGAGTTAGATAGGAAAAATAGCGCTGTTTTTGCTATACTTGGTGCATGAATGACCTAGAGACTGTGAAAAAAGACAGTAGTGCAACATTATCAGTTGAGGAAACTAAAGTTGGACAGACCATTGCTGAGAAACTTTTTTCTGAGATTGAAGAGGAGCGAAAAGAGGTGAAGCGTGACGCTGTTTTGACGGTAGTGACGCTGGTTGGGCTTTTGGTCGGGGTGGCGATGCAGATGGCTGGTATGCCGACACTATACGTGTACGGCGTATTTGCTCTTGCATACTTGGCTGGAGGCATTCCTGCGGCTATCGGAGCTTTCCAGGCACTTCGGGAGAAACAACTCGATATCGATCTCCTCATGGTACTGGCTGCACTCGCAGCAGCCGGTGTGGGCGAGGTACGCGACGGTGCTATTCTTCTCTTCCTCTTTAGTCTTGCCGGTACACTCGAAGGCTACGCAATGGGTAATACCAAGCGTGCCGTGGCAGCACTCATGAAGCTTCGTCCGGATGAGGCCAACAAGCTAAATAGCGACGGCAGCACCACGCGCGTACAAGTAGAAGATCTTTTGATTGATGACAAGGTCATTGTCCGACCGGGTGAGCGAATGCCGGTTGATGGTGTGATTGTTTCTGGTGAAGGAGCGGTAGACCAATCTTCAGTCACCGGAGAATCTGTGCCGGTAGACAAGATTGTCGGCGATACCGTCTTTGCAGGGACGGTAAATCAAAATGCTGTCCTTACCGTACGCGTTACTAAGACGGCTGAACAATCGACTATCGCTCGCATGATTGAAATGGTGACGGAAGCGCAGGAAAAGCGTTCTCCAAGTGAACGTTTCAGTGAGTGGTTTGGTGAAAAGTACACCTACGCAGTGCTCTTTGGAAGTATCGGGGCACTCGTAGTATTTCTACTTATCGGTCTTCCAACGGACTTGGCACTCTACAAGGCTGCAACGTTACTCGTAGTAGCGAGCCCATGTGCAATTGTGATTAGCGTACCGGCGGCGGTACTCTCTGCTATCGCAGCTGCGGCCCGCACCGGTGTACTCTTCAAGGGCGGAGCTTCGCTTGAGGAATTTGGCGGAGTAGATATCGTTGCCTTTGACAAGACCGGTACGCTTACACACGGAAAGATGAAAGTGACAGATATCGTATGCCTTTCAAATATTGAAGAGGGACGCGTGCTCGAAATTGCGGCTGCTCTTGAAGCTTATTCAGAGCATCCAATTGCCGCGAGTATTCGTGAGTACGCAGCGGAAAAGGGCACTGCGATCCTTGAGACCGTCGGCGCCACTGCGATTCCAGGCAAGGGTATCGTCGCGACTATCGATGGTGAGCAGTACATGGTGGGGAATCGAAAAATCATTGCCGACAATCACATTATTCTCGGAAAAGACGATGATGAGGCTCTTGGTGCACTCGAAGATGAAGGGAAGACGGCAGTAATGGTGGCAAGAAAGGGTGAACTCATTGGTATCGTTGCTGTGGCTGACACCATCCGCGACTCGGCTGTCGAAATGTTTGGTACGCTGCGCAAACAAGGCGTAAAGCGCTTTGTGGTGCTGACAGGAGATTCTGAGCGTGTGGCGCACTCAATTGGTCTCAAACTCGGTCTTTCACTTGATGAAGTAGAACATGACCTCTTACCTGGAGACAAAGTGAATTTCATCGAAGCACTACGCAAGCATGGTAAGGTTGCCTTCGTCGGTGACGGTGTCAATGATGCGGCTGCACTTGCTACGGCACATGTCGGTATTGCGATGGGCGTGGGTGGAAGCGATGTTGCACTCGAAGCAGCAGACGTGGCACTCCTCTCAGACGACCTCAAGCGCATTTCACACGCCCACAAGCTCTCAAAACAAGCAAATACAATCATCCGCCAAAATCTCTACTTTGCAGTAGGTATCATGGCACTCATGGTCGTCACGACAGTCTTCTGGTATTTGCCACTACCACTGGGTGTGATTGGTCATGAAGGAGGTACGCTATTGGTAGTCGCAAACGGTCTTCGCTTACTCTTTAAACACGCATAAGTATGTCTACCAAAAACGCCGGAGCACTCATCACCACCGCAATTCCAATCTGTAAGAAAACAGATATCGCAGGCGGTGTACTTGCCTTCATTCAGAACACTATCAAAACGTTTGCATCAGTCGACTACATCTACGTTCTTGAAGGACAAACACTGATTGGCGTCCTCTCAATACATGAGCTTTTCTCAGCGTCTCCGTCAGCGGTCATTGAGGATGTGATGGTGAAGGATCCAGTGTATGTCCACACAATGACAGACAGGCTTCATGTAGCAGAGCTAGCTCTGACACAGAGCATTAAGGCCGTGCCGGTGGTAGGAGAGACTGGCGAATTTCTCGGGGTTGTTCCAGCAGACACGGTCATTCAGATTCTCAACGAAGACCATACCAACTACCTCTTCAAAGCCACTGGTATTCGAAGACACCAGCACAAACACTATCGTGAACTTAGTATTTTAGAACAGATACGTACCAGAACACCGTGGCTCATTGTTGGTCTCCTTGGTGGTCTTGTTGGCGCGATGATTGTAAAATTCTTTGAGGAATCGCTTTCTGAACAGCTCTTTGTGGCTGCCTTTATTCCTGCGATTGTGTACATAGCAGATGCAATAGGAAATCAGAGCGAGATGCTTGTTGTGCGAGCGCTCGGCCGGGATTCAAAATTTTCAATCAAGAAATATCTTATACGAGAGCTTGTCATAGGTTTCTTTATTAGCATCTTACTCGGTGGTTTGATGTTCGTACTCTCGCTTGTATGGCTTGGAGATTCTTCACTTAGTCTTTCACTCGCGGCTGCGATTATTGCCACAACGCTCTTTAGTATCATCTTCACCGTGACGTTACCGTGGCTTTTGAAGCGACTTGGGTTTGACCCGGCTGTTGCTAGTGGGCCGATTGCGACGGTCGTCTGCGATGTGTCGAGTGTGACGATTTATCTTTTGATTGCTTCGACGATTTTGTAGGAATAAGAAAAGGCGCAGCCTCCGGCTGCGCCTTTTCTTATACTATTTCTTCTCCAGCAATTCCTTGAGTTTCTTGTGACAATCGAGATGGTCGTCTACCGGGATTGTTTCAATGACCCCAATTACTGCTTCGTCATTACCTCCAGGATAGAGTCCGTCTCCGAAGTACACGCACTCGTCTTTGTCCCACTTCATAAAGTCTATAAGTTTTTGAACATTTGTACCTTTGTGGCGATCTTTGTGAAGATAGTCGAGACTTGTCGATCCGCCAATCTTTACAATCAAATCCTCTGACGCAAAAGGTATCTTCTCAAGGAGTGACAATCGCTTGCTTCTGTCAGGGTCGTACGTCTTTTTGAGCTCTACAGGTGCGGTGTTTCCGATTGGACTGAAGGTAATCTGCGCACCACGATCTTCGATTGGATTCCATTCATGATTGAGTTCATGCTCAAGAATCTCCACCACTTCACTAATATGATCAAGAATTTCTGTTCGGTGATGATCCTCAAGCGGCACATGCCAGAGTTCGACACCATCTACATCAACTGCATGATTACCATTTTGGCCGAGGCGAAAAGAGCGGAGGTCGCCGAGCTGGCGAGGCATCTGCTCAATTGAAGAACCGCTGACGACAATAATGTCTTGCTCGAGAGAAGAGAGGTAATCGTACATTTCAGGGAGCATCTTTTGACGAGCAGGCGCTATGGTCTGATCCATATCAAAAAAGAGGTGTTTGTAGGCTTTCATACCGGCTAGCATACAAAATCGTGGCGAAATGTAAAACACAGCATCGGGATTGAAGATTTCAAGCGAATGATACAATGGGACATATGCTTACATTTCTTACACTTATCTCTATTCTTCAGAGCTTCTCAATTTCGCTCGGAGTGGGGTCTTCAACGCTCGCTATTGTTAGTTTCTTTGTTGCTATCGCCGACGGCAACATCAATCCAGATGAACGTCGCATGATGGGGGTGGTGTACATCGTACTTCGCATCGCGATGATACTTATTCTCATCACCACACTCTGTCTCTTCGCCGCTCAGTACCAACGTGGCATGGTCTACTTCTCAGCGTTTGATATCGCACAGTTCACTGTGATTGGTGTGCTCTTTATCAACGCCATGCTCATGACTGCCCATCTTATTCCGAGCAATTTCGGCCCAGCGATTCAGGCAGGGAATTGGTACACTCTTGGCACACTCTCTGCACTTTCAGCAATTGGACTCACTGGATTTACCGTCTCTATGTTCTTCTTCTCATACTTCACCTGGCTCATTTTGGCGATTTCAATCGTAAACGGTGTTATGGCTATGCAGATGGCACGACGACATAAGATGTTGAAGTAAGTTTTGACATACGAAAAGCGGGGCGGCCCAGAGGCCGCCCCGCTTTTTTATCTTACTTTTTATTTTGCTTCTTGAGCTCCGCTCGGTAGTAGAGTGTCGGCACCATAATGAGTGTCAGTACCATCGCAAATGCGAGTCCAAACATAATCGCAAACGCCAGTGGACTCCAGAAATCCGAAATAGTCGAAAGTGGAATCATACCAATTACAGTCGTAACGGTCGTAAGGAAGATTGGGCGGAGACGAGAAGTGGCCGCTTCTGCAACTGTTTCGACGAGGTCAGCCCCTTCATCAGAAGCTTTGTGGAATATCATTGAGTCCATCAAGATAATCGAGTGATTGATAATCACACCAGAAAGTGCAATCACACCGAGCATAGAGGTGAACGAAAGTGGTAATCCAGCTATAGTGAGGCCAGCAAACACCCCAATGAGGGAATACGGCACCGCAAGAAGGAGATAAAGTGAGTAGCGAACTGAATTAAATGAGAGAACAAGAATCGCGAGCATGAGTACAATTCCTGCAACAATCGCAAGAAGCATTTCGGTGAATGAGCGATTAATGTCTTCAGTTTCTCCACCATATGAAAGAACGACGCTTCCAGGAAGCTCAAGCTCTGCCTCACGCGCCTTGAAGGCATTTACAATCTCAACCGCTGTCGCTCCGTCCTTGGTGTAGGCAGAGACTGTTTCAACCCGCTTTCCGTCGGTATGACTAATAGCTGAATTCGCAGCCTCAAGGGTTGGCTTGATGAGAGAGCCAATCAAAACCGGAGTTCCTGTTTGGCTTGTAACAGTGAGGTTTGCAAGCGTATCGTAGCTAACCTCTGGAGTCGCGGCCGGGTCCGTGGCACTTCCATCAACTTTAAGCTTTACTACGACATCAATGTCATTTGAGTTTTCTGAGTATGTTGTTGCCGTACTGCCATACACAGCACTTCGAAGTGTTTGTGCCACTTGCACTGGAGAAACTCCAGCAGCACTAGCTTTGGCCTGGTCAACAGTAAATACGTATTCTGTTGCACTGCTGTCAGTACTAAGTTCAACATCACGAGTTCCTTCGATCGATTCTAGAATACCACCAGCCTTCGCAGTTGTTACAGCAAGTTCATCAAGATCATCACCGATGAATTTAATCTGAACCGGCGCGCCACTAGATGGGCCGTTCTGCTGCTCTTGGATAGTCACTGACGCATCCTTAATCACTGCGAGTGACTCACGGAGCTCAGCAGAAAGTTCCTGACTGGACTGCTCACGATCTGCCTTGAGTTCGATAGTGACGTTGGCAAACTTTCCACCAGAACCACCGCCACCAGTAAAGCTGTTGCCAGCTCCAGCCGTCGCCGAGAATGACTTGATGTAATCCTGCTCGTAAAGAATTTCTTCTACTGCACGAAGCGTGAGGTCAGTTTGTTGTACAGGTGTGCCTTGCTTCGTCTCAATGTCTACATACAAGTAGTCGACATCCTCAGGCGGGAAGAAGACGGTCTTGAGCAGTCCTGTTGCCGGTAAGGCAAGCGAAAGAATAAACGCACCAAAAAGTGACCAGAGGAAAATACGCTGTGCCCGTGTTTTCTTGAGGAATGACATCAGCCAGTTTTTGTACCACTCCTGCGCTTTGTGATTGTATTCTTCCTGAATTTCTTCAAAGCGACTTGTTTTACCATCACGTTTTGTAAAGGCGAGCGCGAGAATCGGTACAAACCCAAGTGCTACGAAGATAGACGCAAAGAGCACGAAGATAATCGTAAACGGAATTGAAGCGATGAACTGTCCCACAACTCCCGAAAGGAAGAAGAGCGGAACGAATACCGCAACGGTCGTCATAGTTCCCGCAATAAGCGGCCATGAGTATTCTTTGATTGCGAGTTCGGCAGCGCGGTCTTTGTCGCCGTACTTACGAATACGTGTATGAATCGCTTCGGTGACCACGATACCTGAGTCGACCAGAATACCCACCGCGAGGATAAGTGCGAAGAGACTAATGAAGTTGATGGTGTTGCCAGAAAGGTAGAGACCAATGAACGCAATTACAAACGAAAGCGGAATAGAGAGCGCCGCCACTACTGACTCACGCCACCCAATCGTAATAAGGAGACAGAGAAGGACGAGAATGACTGTTTCTGTACCGGCTTTGATGAGCTCAGAGAGGTCTTTCTTCACCTGCGCTCCGCCATCAAAGATGTAGAGCACCTGAGAACCATCAAGAAGACCTCCTTCAGCTTGTAGTTCGTCGAGTTTCTCATAGACACCGTCAGACATGGCTGTTACGTCGTAGCCAGATTTCTTGTAGATAGCTACCGTAAAGGCCTTCTCAGAAGGGGCTCCATCGACAGAAACGCGCGAGATACTTGTCTCGACTGCCACGCCATCAGTTACCGTCGCGATATCACTAAGGAAAATAGGGAAGCCACCAGCTGAACGAACGGGGATGTTTTTGATATCAGAAATATTTTCAATTTTTCCTTCGTAGCGAATTGCGTACTCCACGCCGTCAGTGCGCACGGTACCAATCGGAAGTGAGAGGTTGGCAGCCTGGAGAGAAGCAATGACTTCACCGAGGGTTAAATTGTGAGTTGCAAGCGATGCGCTATCGACAACCACCTGAACTTCACGAGCACGAGTACCACTTACTTCGACCCGCGAAACGCCGGACACTTTCTTAAATTCCTCTTCAAGCTGGTCGCCTAGTGCGGTAAATGACACCGGATCGAGTTCTGATGAGATTGAGAGAAGGTGAATTGGCTGATCAGCAAAGTTAACTTCCATCACTATTGGCTCAGTAGCGTCCTCTGGAAGCTCTGGTTTCGTAAGGTCAACCGCGTCTTTTACCTTGCCAATAGATTCTTCCACGTCAGCACTTGCGCTAAATTCCACCGTGATGACAGAGACGCCGTCGCGTGAAGTTGAAGTGACTTTTTTTACGTCATCAAGACTCTCGAAGTTATTCTCAAGCTTATTTGTAACAAGCTCCTCCATATCAGAAGCCGAAGCGCCTGGATACGCTGTCGTCACGATACCAATCGGGACAATAACCTCTGGCGCCGATTCCTTCGGAATAAGATAGAGTGCGTAGAAACCAGCCGCAATCATTGCAGCCATGAAAAGCCAGGTGAACTGACGCTTATGCAAGAAGAAATGCCAAAAGGAATGCATACACTTACTTAATAGTTACTGACTGACCTTCTTTGAGACCACGTGCGTCGGTAACGATGCGAGTCTCCTTGGTAACACCTTCCAGAATCTCAACTGTGTCACCATAGAGCTGTCCCTGCTTCACAGGCACCGACACAAGTGCACCTTCCTGATTTACTGTAAAGACGAATGTTCCATCAGGAGTGATTTTGAGCGCAGAAAGTGGCACAAGGATTTTGTCTGACACAGCTGCTTGTGAGACTTGAGAAAACGTCACTTTCACTGTTGCGCCGTTGGTTAGCTTGCTGTCAGGATTCACACCAATCACAATCGCCACCTTCCCGTTACTTGGATCAAGTGCTTCTGCTTTGGCAGTGATGACACCAGACGCACCACCTTCAAGAGTTACAGCATCACCGACATTTAGATTTGCACTGTCGACTTCATTTACGAAAGTCTTAATCTGAAGACCATTGTTGTTGGCAACAATTCCGGCTGGCTGACCAGGTGATGCGTAGTCACCGGTCTTGAGGTACAGCGCATTAACGACACCTTGAATAGGAGAGCGGACAATTGTTTTTTGGTAACTTGCTTGTGCCGCCTGGAGTGAGCCCAGAGCAATCTTCACCTGTGCATCAACGGCAGAAGCTGAACCTCCCGTAGCAGAAAGACTAGTTCTGGTAGCTGCATCGTTTGCATTCTTGAGTTGTGCTTCGGCTGCTTCAATAGCCGAGAGATTTTGAATGAGACCAGCTTTGAGAGTAGAGAATGTCTGTACGTTTGTCTTTAGCTCCTCATCTGTATAAGCATTGCTTCCATCATGTTCAGAAAAAAGCTGGATAAACATGTCACAAAAAGCAATGGTGCGGTTGATGTTCTCCTTTGCGTATGCCGCTTCGGCAGCGAGATTACTGTCAGGTGTGAGTGAATTTACACGAGCACTCCACTCAGGAAGGATTGATTGGTAGGCAACACGCTCGCTATTGAAGAGACCAGCATCACCCTTAGAGTTAATTTTAAGTCCCGGAACATATGAGTCTGGACTTGAGAAGAATGTATCAATGTTACTGATGACAACCGTGTTTGAGTTGTTGTACCCACCTCGAATGGCATTGACGAGTGAACTCTTGGCAGAAGTCACCGCAGTACCGCTTTCACCACGAGAGATTGAACTTTGCGCAGCAGCAGCAAGCGCGGCTTCATATGAACCCTGTGCTTGCAAAAGTGCTGCACGCTGAGCGCTATTTTCGATTGTTGCGAGTACAGAACCAGCCGCAACCGTATCACCAACCTTTACATTTACCGCAGTAATGCGCCCTCCAGCTTCGGTCTGGAGATTGGCCTCAGAAACAGCCTCGACCTTACCCACAGTGTCGAAACTCGCACTTGATGCAAGCTCACTGACTGAACGAACCGTTACCTCAGGCTTAGTAGCAGAAGCTTCATTTAGAGGTGCTGAGTCCGCTCCAAAAAACTTAATCCCGAAGAAAATCGCAACAGCAACTCCCAAGAGAGCAAGAATACGACGCTTGCCTTGCTTCGTCTTAGTGTTAAAGAAAATGATAAAGTCTTTGAGTACGGCGAGTAAAATACGCATAAAGGTTTGTAAATTTATAATTTGGCCATTAAAGTAACACTAAAACAGTGTTTTGTCTAGATTAGACTGAGTCCTATATTACTACGCACAATATGCTACAATCTTGCGCATATGTTTGGAAAATTTAAGAATTTTGCTATCAAGAAGGTGCTTGATTCACAGATGAAGAATGTCCCACCTGAGCAAAAGCAGATGATTATGGAGATGCTCGAAAAGGACCCGGCTCTTTTTGAAAAAATCGCTAAAGAAATTCAAGCAGAGCTCAAAACAAACGGAAATAATCAAATGGCTGCTGCGACTAAAGTGCTTCCAAAGTACCAGAAAGAAATTCTTGCTGTCATGAGTCCAGAAATGAAAGAAAAGCTCATGAAGATGCAAATGGGTGCGGGTGGGCAGTTCAACCCAAACGGAAGTATCCGACGGTAGAGAAGGGGAGGTATCAACAGGGGCGCGCCGTAGGCGCGCCCCTGTTCTGTACAATAGAGCTATATGAAACTCAAGAAAATAGTCGTTGTCTGCGGCCACCCAGACCACGAAACTTTTACTGGTACTATCCTCGACCGCTACCAAGCTGCTGCTGAAGCAGCCGGCCACGAAGTTCGTCGCTTCAACCTCGGCCAAATGAACTTTGATCCAATTCTTCACAAGGGTTACAAGGAGATTCAACAACTGGAGCCAGACCTTACTGCTCTCCAGCAGGCAATTCTTGAGTCTGACCATCTTGTTATTGGGTACCCAAACTGGTGGACTACAATGCCAGCCTTACTCAAGGGTCTTTTCGACCGCTTTTGGCTTCCAGGGTTTGCCTTCAATTTCAACAAACAAACAAAGAAAGTTGAAAAACACCTAGCTGGACGTACCGCACGAGTCTTTGTTCTCTCTGGTTCACACAGCCCATTCAAAACCTGGTGGAAGTTTGGTGACTACACCAACGAAATTCAGTACGGAGTTCTAGAGTTTGCTGGCATCAGCACCAACGTCACCACCTTTGGCCCATGCGAAAAGGTCTCTGACAAAGTCCGCGAAAAGTGGGCCAGAGAAGCAGAAGTCCTCGGAAAACACGCAAAATAACAAAAAACCGGTCAAAAGACCGGTTTTTTGTTGACAATTTATAATTTTCATGTATAATATAAAAGTAACCTTAACTTGAAATAAGGGAGTTCATCACATGCTGAAGGGAATCACAATCGCTCTTTGCGGGCTGGTGATTTTTCACTCTCCCGCAATGGCGCGGGACACTCGAAGCTACGACCAGCGCGCAATGGATCGTGCAGCTCAGCAAGCTGCTGGTGCATCGTCCCTTGTCACCGGCGTCCTACGTGACGGCACTGATGTTTGCCAACAAATCGGTATGAGTACATCCTACGACAAGGCTCGTGTTCACCAGGATGTCGATATCGAGTACCGAGAGGATCCCGAAAGGGAATTCCGACGGTACGATCGCTATCGTAGAAGTCGCTACACAAATAACGACTGGCGAGGCAGTTACTACCGTCCTCGGACCTACTACGGGCCGAGCCACACTGTCGTCGACGTTGAAACCTCAGGAAGGAGAGTCATCGAATGCGAGTAAACATCCAAAGTGCGCTTCGCGCACTCATCATCATCGGTGCAGGCATGTCCACAATTGCCTGCAACACCACTGATTCGTATCTGCGCATCAGCGGCACACCAAAAGTGGTCCGCGCCGTTGACAAGCTCACAGGCGGGAAGCAGCCGCGAGTCAACTGTCTTGCCGGCTACCACCCGCGGGCGGAAATGTCAGCCGGCAGACGCGTGACCTATAACTCTGATCGTGACGACCGTCCATGGACGGAAGATACGATTGAGCGGGACACATACTGTGTTCCCAACCGGTAAAGGTTCGGCCGCGCATACGCGCGCGGCCGAACCCACACCTCTACTAGTAGCACTATGTGCTACTATTTTTGTATATGCACAAAAGTCTTAGTCGTGAGCTTGGCGTCATCGTATTTAAAGCAATCGTCGTTATTGTTACGATCGTCTTTATTATCGTGACCATAAATTTTATTTATGAAACAGAAACTAGCATTGTCGGAGACGGCACCTGCAACGTTGCAGTCCTGCCGGTTGAAGGCACTATTCTACCGTTCTATGGCCTTATAGATGTACCGCTCGTAGTCACTCCTGAGATGATTGAGAGTTTTATGGACACTGCTGAAGCACAAGAAGGTATCGAAGCTGTGCTCGTCGAGATCAATTCTCCTGGAGGTACCCCTGTGGCTGCACAGCGTATCGCAGAACGACTCAAGAATAGTACCCTTCCTAGTGTTGGTCTCATTGGTGACATCGGCGCATCGGGCGGGTATATGGTAGCAATAGCAACTGATCACCTCATCGCGTCACCAATGTCGACAGTGGGTAGTATCGGTGTCACCATGTCATACCTTGAACAATCAAAGCAGAATGAAGATGATGGTCTCACCTACGTAGAACTCAACACAGGAAAATTCAAGGATTCTGGCAGTCCAGACAAACCCCTTACAGATGAAGAGCGCGAACTCTTCCAGCGCGACCTAGATATCGTTCATAATGAGTTTGTGAATATGGTGGCTCAATATAGAAATAAATCTGTTGATGAGGTAAATGCTCTGGCTGATGGTTCGACAATGACCGGCGGGCGAGCACTTGAGTCAGGACTTGTTGATGGACTTGGCGGAAGAAAAGAAGCTCGAGAAGCCTTAGCAAAGATTCTCAATAAAGATATTGCCGATGTAATTCTCTGTGAATACGAAGCACCGATTATTCCATTTTAGAAAATATCTGCTATGATGGCCCGCGGTCGAAGGGTGAGGGGAAACCCGCCCGTTCTGATGCAGCTCGCGTCCGGAAGCCCCAGTGCGAGTGAACGGTCTTGAAAACACCCTTCGACCAACCGTCCTTTACGGCCCTTCGGGGCTTTTTCTTTTTATAATATCTGCTAAGCTTCAGCCGTATGTCACTTTCAGTCGGAATCGTTGGTCTGCCCAACGTCGGAAAATCAACACTCTTTACCGCCCTCACACGTAATGAGGTGCTTATTGCGAACTATCCGTTTGCTACTATTGAT
>JBDLTL010000007.1:0-39859 GCA_039799085.1 Candidatus Parcubacteria bacterium
ATATGCTTCCGAAGCGTCCTCGTCGCCCACTGACGAAACTGAGTAGCAGTTTTAGAATTCACACGGTAGCCAACGGAAATGACTGCGTCGAGATTGTAGTGCAACACGTCACGAATAACCTCTCGACTTCCTTCTTTTTGAACTATCCGGAATTTCCGGATAGTTGTCGTTTCCATTAACTCCTTAGTCTTATAAATATTTTTCAAGTGCTCATTTACAGTCCTAACATCAACACTGAAAGCAAGAGCTATCTGAGCCTGCGTCGCCCACAATGTGTCATTGGTAAAATCACCACGAAGCTCAAGCCCTCCGTCTTTTGTCTGGTAAATAACAAGCTCTTTATTATCGTCGGTGATTTTTTTCTTCATCGCACAAGTATATCACCGCATTCTAGAAGTACTGGTACATCAGCACGCTGATGCCTAATCAAATTCAGAAAGCAAAATATCCTCAGTCATGCGAATGGTGAGCCCCTGCTCGCACGGGCACGTCTCCTCGTCACGCTCCACTTCGTACGGTGATTTCTCGCGTTTAGTGCCGCCATGGACGGTAAAGATACGAACCGCACTTCCCTTTTCATCCAATTGGTACGTACCGAATGAACTACCGTTTGGACCATCTGCCAAGCCAAAGGTAAAGTCGGTGTGTTGATTAGGAGAAAAAACAACCGATCCCGATGAATAGTCTTCTGACGGATTAAGGAGAGTTAGCACATGTGAGACAGCGCTAAAGTATGGATACTTCGCTTTTTCAAATTCTGCAAAGGTAAGCTCCTTTGAACGTAAGGTGACCTCCAGTACACATGCTTGTGGTCGAGATGAATTCACCCACATATCTAATTCCGCATCTTCAACCTCCCGATACTGCTGCAACGGATACTCCAAAAGAATATCCTTCCATGAAGACTGGGCGAGTAATGATTCGAGATACATTTTCATACTCTGAAAATCACAGGACTCAGTGAGGGACAACGACTTCTCTTCTTTTGGAATAACATCAGACAACAACCCTACCCCATCTTCTACCCCCTCACGAAGTTCTTCAGTAGAAGCTGCTGCCGTACTAGTGGCGGAGAGTTCGATTTTTTCTTCAACTACCGACATCGTCTTCTCTTCACTTCTTTGCATAAAAAAAGAAAACACTGCAAACATCAATCCCACCAATAAAGCCGTACCAAAAAATATTTTTATCTTAGACACAAGAAAAGTATACCTTACAAAAAACACGGCAGGCCCTTCGGGTCCGCCGTGCTTCTTCTTTCCCTCTATTTCTTCCCTACCTGTTCTGTCAGCAGATCTAGCACGCTGTGCAAGACTGGACTTTCAACCTTCTTTGCTACAAGAAGCTTCTTGTATACCTCAATCCCCTGAAGAGCTTGTGAGACTGTCTTATCTTCCATATTCTCATAGATTTTCTCAGCCCACTTCAAGAAGAACGCTCGCTGTTGTTCGGTATATCCTTCCATTGTCACGTCGAGAATATCCAAGAACTGTTCATACGAAATCGGCTCTTCAGTCACCTCTCCAGTCTCAAGATTGATAGTAAAGGTACTTGTTACACCAGGAATTGTTTGTCCATCGAAAGTGAAGGTGGTCACCTCCCCTGTCTCTGAAATAGTGAAGAGTTCAACCTCAAATTCTCCAAAGCCAGTTCCAATAACATCAATGGTGAATTCCTTCTGTGCGTCATACACGAGAAGATGTCTTCCGTCTGTTTCAGAAGAAGGGACACCATTGAGTCCAATCACTTCTGCATTCCCATAAGAGGAATTATCGATGTCGACAACAATACCATCTTCTGTGTACCCGACCGTATTTCCTGCCACATCTTTATACACGAGCTCAGCAGTACCTTTGAGATACATTTCTACGCCGTCTCCGCTGTATGCCTCTGCTTCATCAAGAACTTTAAAGACCCGCGCAGAATCAAAGGAGTCATTGTAATCCTTCACGCTGGTTCCGTTTGCATCATTGGATGTCTCGGTAAGGTACCAGAACGGGTCTCGTACGACGTACCCCGTATCAGCCTTGCCCGGTAGCCACACGAAGTGCCCGAGGCTATTCTTGAAAGCCAAGACTGCGTACTCACCTTCTGTTTCTAGATACTCATCCGCACCTGATCCTGTCACCGCTCCCTCATACTTAAAGCGCGTAGCTAACTTTCCATCTACGAGTTCTCCCAGGTACGCCTGCATCGCAAGCCAGTACACACTTCCGTCACTGGTGTATCCACCAACCGAACGAAGATACTCGTTGATGTTCTTTGGATTCACATCACGACCGACTACGTCGGTCGTGATACCTGCATTTCTACCTGCCATCACTCCAGAGGTAATAGCACACCCACAACCCCCGATAGTATCGCCACACCACTCTGGCGAACCATATGCATACATATCGTCCTCCCAATCAGCTGTCTCTTCCAAAGATGGATACAAGGATTCTATTTGTGTATACAGTGGAAACTCCTCTTCTGGTGGAGCGATTACTTCTCCAGAAGTAACAGTGACGTTATCGAAATACGTATGATTCACATTTGTTGTATACGCAGTGCCCTCTACATCAGTTATTGAGATTTGATTTAAATTCATCCCAACAAATAATGAAGTGGGGATTTGCTGAGTAACTACAGCGCTTTGATTACCATCAGATATTTCAACCGAAAGCAGTCCTTCGGAATTCATGTCAAAATCGACATGATACGAGACTCCAGGCATGAGTTGGAACGGTAGCATTTGATTGGTCGGTCGATACACCGTCCTTACACCTTCATCGTACGTGACAAAGTATATTTGACTATTGTTGAAATCGTTATTTGTACGAGCAATAAAAATAGAAATGCCATCCACGGGCAAGAATAACTCCAAACCCGTTCCGTCAAATGTTTGATAATATCCCTTTTCAGAATTCATTAGTGCCACCTCGTGATGAATACGAGCCGTCTCGTGAGGAATAAGGTCAAATGATGTTTTCAGTGGTAGCGAACCCTCTTCTGAAAGATCCGCATGCGCATAGACACGCCTCGTGGGTACAGACGGCAAACCTGTACCATATACAATATCTAACTTTTCATTAGCCAGTTGAATATATGCCTTGCGGAGAAGATTCGTAGAAATATAGTCTGCAGTACTTTCATTCTTCTCTTCCCAACCTTCCCCAATAAGAGGAGCGCCGAGAGAGTCGGAGCCTAAACGACTAAAATCATCTAAGAAAAGTACCTCTTCAGCTTGAACTTGGTTTGCTGCCAATAATAAGAAAAATATAAGAACTTTTTTCACTTTATATTTGTTTAATAATAACAGTGTAATAATACTCATATGTATAACTATTTAGCAGATTTTCTCCACAAAAAATTCCACATCGACGCCCACTACTTTCTCAAAGGAGGCTTTTGGCTTTCTGTAACCCAAGGCATTGTTGTTTTGTCTGGACTGATAAGCACAGCTCTCTTTGCTCACCACTTATCAGAAAATACCTATGGTGTATATCGATACCTTATTGGACTTGCAGCCATACTTGCATCTTTTTCTCTCACCGGCATAGGCGAATCCATTCTGCAGACAGCAGCTAAAAAGTACTACAATTTTTATCAAGAAACTTTAAAGATTAATTTTTTATATAGCTGCGGAATAAGTATCGCAGGAATAATTGGTGCCATTTACTACTGGATCAATTCTAATGAAGTTCTTGCATTGGGATGTCTTTTGATTGCAACATTTCAACCATTCATTAACACGCTCCAATTCATTCCTGCTTACTTACAAGGAGATCATCGCTATAAGGAGGCGACAATAAATCAACTCATAAAAACACTCATTGTTACAATAGCTAGTATCATTGTACTTTTTCAGACAAACAACGTACTACTACTCTTCGCAACATATCTAATGACACAGACACTTGCAAATCTGGTCAGTTACACTATTTATAAAAAAAACCAAACCTCAATCAGAACGCCTGATGAAGTAAAAAACTCATATATAAAATATGCGAAGCATACCAGCTTCCGCAATGCCATTTCTTTGATAGCAAACAGACTCGATGCGGTTGTAATTTTTAGCTCACTTGGGGCTGCCTCTTTGGCTGTCTATACGATTGCCATTATTGTTCCTGAACAAATAAAAGGTTCCCTAAAAAACTTGATGGCGCTTTTAGTCCCTAAATATTCACGCAGCGAAACAAATTTTAACTCTCGCTATATAAAAAAAAGAAGTGTTCAAATTTTCCTGCTGCTATCGTTTGTGACGGGAGTATACATACTTATAGCCCCATATATCTATAGTGTTATATTCCCAAAATATGCCGAGTCGATACTCTATAGTCAAATCTTTGCCCTTAGCATTCCTTCTTTTGTTTTTTATATTCCCTACAGTATTTTGAAAGTAAAACTCGACGAGAAAGCATTGTATAGAATTACATTCACAAGCTCGGTGACACAGATTTCTCTCCTGTTAGTAATGACAACTTTATTTGGAATAATCGGAACAATTATCTCTAACGTTATTTATAGATATATCCTAGCGGGCATCGTGTACTACAACTACTACAAGTCACTTTGATGAAGAATTTGAATAGTTACTATTTGACTGCTTTCACAATATAACGGCGGTCATTTATTTTTTGAAACTCAGTCCTAAAATCTGAGAAGTACTCCTTCACATCATCCAGAGTCTCCTCCATTAAATCAAAATGAAGCTCTCCAATAAATGCTCTCGCCTTCTCTTTAATTAAAGGATTAGCAAAAATATTGTGCTCACCACCTTCAATATCAAATTTCACCAAATCAAAGATAGGGACACTTGCTACTTCGCACAAGCTATCCATATCAAAAACCTGCACCTCAACTACTCTATCCTGATCGGACCTTCTCGAAAGAGAATTTCCTAAACTATTTTCAGATATATAAAAATCTACGACCTCCTTCTTGCTGCCAAAAGCTCCAAGTAATGGAACAATGCCATCAAATTGTTTAGTTTGTTCCACCAAACGCTGAAATATGTCAGGACTTGGCTCAACGGACAATATCTTTGCTGGTGGATACTCAAGCGCATAATAAATCGCAGTATCACCCCAGTGAGCCCCTAAATCTAAAATTGTTTTAGGCTGAAAAGGTAAATTCCATTTGTATTCAAGAAAGACAAAAACTTCTACCAAGACAGCGATATCAATCCCAGACTTTAAATCCAGAAAGAAGGTCTTTTTGTTGTAGACAAAAGAAAAGCTTTTTGACTTTCCTTTTAAGAAAGTTTTTCTCGACGCAAGAAAGAAGCAAAGTGAAGCCGTAAGTTTAATTGCTCTAATTAGAGCCTTGTCAGAAAGCATCCATGCCAATCGTGGCACGTGAGAAAAGAAGGTTTTAATATAAAAAGTAATAGCCATCATAAAATATCTATATCTTTCAAGTATACATTAAATGTCTTCCCCCTAAACAGAAGTAACCCAAGCAGCCGTTACGGAGTTTTATAGTAAATGATACAATCGCAGGTATACGAAAGGATATGTCAATAGAGATTAATCAAGAAAACATAAACGCTTTTTTACACTTTGGCTGGCTCCCTCGCTTAGATATAGACCCTCCCTTCCCAGAGGAGTGGGTCCCATCAGAAGCAAAAAATGACAATCCTTCCTCAATCGAAGGCGCAAACATTTTAAGAGAAGCTGTATCTAGACACGTGCCACAAGGGACGAGTGTAGTCGTTCCTTTATCTGGCGGTTTTGATAGTCGCGCAATGTTAGCGATATTGCACGAACAAGGACGAGACATCACGGCAGTAACTCTCGGAGTACCTGGCACTTATGATTACGAAATCGGGCGGCTCGTTGCGAAAAAAATGGGAATCAGACATGAAGCAATAAACATAAATGAAATCCCATTAACAACCGCTGAGCTCGTCTCTTACGCAAAAAAGACTGGTGATTGGACCAATATCATTGAAACTTTTTATAGCTTATTAATTGCAACAAAAAATTCTGCACCGATAGTTTCTGGATTTTTAGGAGATTTTCTAGCAGGTTCTTATTCAAAATACTCTTTTCCAGCATGGAAAGATACCCAGGTACAATTTTGTAAAGACAATAAAGTCTCAAGAGAAATAACACTTACCTCACCCGAATACGACCCCACAACAGCACTCTTTATACAACCAAAGGAATTCGCATTGACCAATTACGAAGAGCTTGTATACCGAACTAGACACACATGCTCGCTCCGACCGACGGCTTTTGAAACTGACTTTAATTATGCCGTACCCTTTAGAGACGAGGAGTGGGTTTCATTTATACTTAACTGTCCAGCTGAATTTCGACACGGACAAAATTTCTACCAAAAAATATTGGCTGAAAATTGGCCAGACTTTTTCAATCTACCAAGTAAGAACTACAAGGGTGCAACGATTAATTCTTCAGATTTAAAGAAAAAACTTCTTTCACAAAAGGCTCGAGTTCGAAACAAAATAAGTAGAACATGGCCACAAATCTCCCACAGTCTCTTAGGCGTAGACCCGATGCTAAACTACACTGATTTTAACAATCAAATAGTCTGCAACCGAAACCTCCGAGACGTTTTTATTGAAAATCTCTCAGACCTAGAGATAAGAAATTGTACGCCATGGTTGGATTTAAAAACATTAAATAAGAAACTCAACAATACGAAGAAACTGAGTTATTATGAGGGCATAATGCTGCTAACACTTGTAAACTTAGAAATTAATCTTAAGGCAAGCTCAACTTAAAACTACTACCATGGAAACAAAAGAACAACTTCAAGAAAATCTATACCATTTCCCATACCACCACCTTACACACGAAAAGAATGGGGGGATTTATATTTTTAGGCACTTATTTTGGGGACTAGAACACTATACGTATATAAAGTTTGTAATTGACAATATTATTAAGCACCAGCCAAAAAATCTTGTAGATATTGGTTGCGGAGAAGGAAGAATTATCTCCGAGATAAAGCCCCATCTAGTAGAATCTACCCTGTATGGCTATGACATTTCGGATGCTGCCATTCGTTTTGCTAGGGCGTTTATCCCGAATGTAGAATTCAACACCCACAATATAGTTGTAAACCCTTTGGAAAAAGTATTTGATAATGCAGTATCGTGCGAAGTAATTGAACACATAAAACCAGAAGAAGTAGATAACTACTGTAAAAATATTGCGAACTCCCTTACGCAAAATGGGACCTTCTTCTTAACAACTCCAACTACAAATATCCCGACGTCTCTAAAGCACTACCAGCACTTCACCCGAGAGCTTCTCGAAAAACATCTCAGTCCTTATTTTGAAATTGATGAAGTAAGATATTTGAATGTCGTCAACTGGAGAAGCAAACTTCTCAATCGTTTAATTGCAAATAAATTTTACCTTTCAAACTCACCAATTCTAAACCGATGGGTTCTGAATCAATACAAAACAAAGCTATTGATTGGTACCGAGAAAACAGGAAGTCGAATTTTCATCCGAGCTCGAAAAAAATAAATCTTACAAAAGGATTCTCCTTGCCCTAGATTCCCAAGAATACCTTTCTGCAACTTCGATATTTTTTTGTGCCTTAAGGCTCAACTCCTGAAGTAAGTTAAGTGCATTTAGTAACTGCTTCGAATAATCTTCTACCGAGTCGGGTCTAGCGTACAAAATTCCCTCTACGTCATGAATCTCTCTAATTGTCGGAAGGTCACTGGAAACAATTGGTTTCCCTACCGCTAAGTAAGCGAACATTTTTATCGGAGACATATATTTCACATAATGTTCCTTACTTGGGTAATTCATCAACAGCACATCACAGGAAGTTAAATACTGTGCAAACAGACTCTGGTCCAGTGGCGTAAGCGTGTAGGCAGAGTCTGGCGTACCTAAAGATTTAAAGATTTCCCTTACTGCACTTTCTTCATGTGACTCAACTCCGGCAAGAAGTAAATGTGTCTTAGGTTTTTGTTTATGTGCGCTACTAAAAGCCTCTATAATCTCCTCCACCCCTTTACTTTCTCCGATTGTTGTAAGCTTGCCGACATATCCAAAAATCACTTTATCCAACGGCAAAGACAGTCCTTTTCTTACCTCTGCCTGACTTGGTAGTCCATCGAACTGCTCAAGATAAACACCACTTGGCTCAACCAAGATGTCATTGCGCTGTGAAAGTTCTTTATAAAAGTCTTGTAGTCCTTTAGAGATCACAATCACCTTACGAGATTTTTTAGAAACAAATTTTGTTAAAAAATTTCCATGTATTGTGTGCAGTTCAGTAAAACATTTTTTCGAAAAGCCAAGACACAAAAAAGGTAAAATTCTATACTGGTCACGCGAATAAATGACATCGTATCGACCTTTTTCTTTTAATAAAAACCAAAGGGCTCTCAGGTCTTCATAAAAATAAAGGAATGCGAGTCCTAATTTACCAAATTGAAAAAGAGAGAGCGATGAAAATTTATGAACAGTAAAATTCAATTTAATTCCGTAAGCTTCCTCTATTGAGACCTCAGTCTTTGCCCTTCTTGGAACAAGCAAGTCAACCTCATGGCCATTTTTTGCAAACCCTTCGCACTGTCTAACAATAGCGAGTCCTGACGCCTTTTCTGACGGAATTCGAACACTTGCCAGATAAAGAATCCTCATAACTATTTACCGTAATAGTCTCGATACCATGCGATAAAGTTTTTCACACCTGTCTCGACAGAAGTCTGCGGCTGGTAACCAAGCATGTTCTTTGCCTTTGAAACATCAGCAAATGTTTCAGGCACATCCCCGGGTTGAAGTGGCATGTAATTGATATCTGCCTTTTTACCCAACTCCTCTTCAATCACACGGATGAAATCCATCAGATTAACTGGCGTTCCATTTCCAAGATTAAAAATCTCATAACCCTTTCCTTTTTCAAGAGCCAAGGAAAATCCTGAGACGATATCATCTACATAAGTAAAATCACGACGCATTTCACCATTATTGAATACATCAATTGACTCTCCTTTTAAAATCTTATCTGTAAAAAGAAAGAGTGCCATATCTGGCCTTCCCCAAGGTCCATACACCGTAAAAAAGCGGAGGCAAATAACATCCATGCCATAAAGATGGTTGTATGTTGCCCCAAGAAATTCTGTGGCTCTTTTGGTGGCAGCGTAAATAGACATCGGAACCGGCGCCAATTCTGACTCAGTAAATGGCATGTTGGTACTAGTTCCATACACAGAAGAGGTTGAGGCAAGTACTACTTTTTTAACTCCATATTTTTTGGCTAAATCAAAAATATTAAAAGTACCAACATAATTTGCTTGTACATATACTTCTGGATGCTCCAACGAATAGCGTACACCTGCCTGAGCTGCAAGATGCGCGACAGCATCGAAGTTTCCTCGCTCGAAAATGCCTTCTAGTGCCTCTCGATCAGTTATATCAATACGCTGAACATCAACAGTATCAGGAAATCTTTTAAGTCGTGCTTCTTTTATAGCGGGGTCGTAATAATCATTTACGGAATCGACCACCGTGACTTCATGCCCCTCATCAAGTAATTTCAAGACGAGGTGATGCCCAATAAAACCAGCTCCTCCTGTGACCAAATATTTCATAATTATTCTGTGATGTCTTCGCCGTAAACTCCTTTCATGATGTCTCGACTTTTTCCTGTCGTTTTGAGAAGCTCGATATTTTTCTTTTCAAGCGCCTTAAGAACAGCTAGTCCATTGCTGTCTTCTGAAACAATTCCCTCGTACAAATGCCTAAATGCTGCCATGTCTTTCACAAAACAATTGCCCCCAGCTCCACGTCCACCCTTATGAACAGGAGTGTTGTAGTACGGAGACATCATAATATCGCTATCCATCATCACTTTCACATCTGCCCAGTTTGCTTCGGTTTTTTCACCCACTTCATAGAGGAGATTTGCAAGAATAACCCTGAAGTATCCATTGAGGTTGTGAGCATACTTAAACAATTCTGCTGACTGGGCTGAGACAACAAAATTATGCTCAGATGCAGGAAAAGTAGACTTAACGGACTCGGCAGCTTTTCGGTGTCCAGCTGTGTCGTAGGACAAACCGATGACGTTCATCAACGGATGAGCAACATCATAGGCAGCAGTGTTTTCACAAAGAAATTCTGGTGAAAATAGAACAACTTTATTTGGATACAGATCCTGAAGTTTTTTCGTAGTACCGGGCAAAAGGGTGGATTTAATGACAGCGATAGAACCATCAGAGACTAGCTTCAAGACATTCTCTACGATGGAGTAATCGAAACCTTCTGGGGTGCTAGGAGTTGGCACGCCGATGAAGACAATTCCACATTCCGAAATCTTTTCTGCATTGTTACTATACTCAGGTTCAAGTGCGTAACGAACTACCTCGTACCCTCTTTGCTCAAGATTATCTGCAATATTCTTACCAACAAATCCTTGTCCTATACAGCCTATTTTCATATCTTACTTACATTATACAACAATATTAAGGTCGTTTTTATACTATCCATTTAGAACAAAACAAGACGGTTTAACGTTACGCTAATTAACATAGAGTGTATACTACTACCAATGAATTTGAAAAGTTACATCAGGAACGCAGTGCCCCCTCAATATATCTACAAATTACTCCACCTAAAGAAGACTCTGCCTTTCTTCGGTGGCGCTGCTATTAAAAGCTATTCAGGCAACGGTGAAGACATTATCCTCATGCACTATCTCTTCAAAGACAAGAAGAATGGTTTCTATGTAGATGTGGGGTCTTTTCATCCCAAAATCATCTCAAACACCTATCAACTACATGAGAAAATGGGGTGGCGAGGTATCAATATCGACCCCAATCCACAGACACACAAACTTTTCAAGAAGTACCGACCTCATGACGTAAACCTACGAGTCGGCATTGCTGAGACGGAAGAGGAAAAGACCTACTATAATTTTTCATATTCTGGAGCAAATACTTTTGACGAAGCCTTCGGCGAAGCAAAAACTAACAAATCTTGGAATACTCTTCTTTCAAAAGAAAAACTCCCCTGCGTGCCTCTTACTTCAATATTTGAAAAGCACCTTTCGCCAAACACTACCATTGATTTGTTAGACATCGATGTTGAAGGACTTGATTTGCAAGTATTAAAATCAAACGACTGGACTAAGTACCGTCCAAATGTTGTTCTTGTGGAAGATCAAAAATTTAGAAGGAGTCCAGGCGATACCGAGGTATTCAATTTCTTAACTAAAAATGGATACAGAATGCACTCATACCTGAACATTACACTCATAATGGTTGAAGAGAACTTCTACAAAAATCACCAAGGTAATCTCACTTCAAAATCTTCGGGATAAGTTTTTGAAGACTGTGCGTCTCTTTTATATACGTCACATAATCTGGAACAATGCTGATTGAAGAAATAACTCTCTCTAGCTGCTCTAAAAATTCCTCTTTGGTAGACGTCTGGGCCACACTAAGTGGAAGAGAACTGGTCCCCGGTGCCATGGAAACGACAGGGAGACCACATGACATTGCCTCCAACACGGCCTTATCTAAACTTCCATTTTGAGCTACGGTCACAAATACCTTTGCTCCACTTAGGATTGTCGGCAGTTCTGACTGGGTTACCTTGCCTTTAAAGGTGATGACATCTTCGAGATGTAGTTTTCTAACCTTATCATGAAGCTGTTTTTCGTAACGTAACTCATCTTCAGTAACAGCACTCCCAACGATAACCAAAGAGACTCTTTTCTTTTCTTGCAAACCAGCAATGGTTTCAATGAGTGTTATGAGATTCTTTGACGGAGTTATGCGACCGACAGTAATAAGGTCGATGGTCTTGGGTACGGCTTGCGGAGCAAACCGTGCCGTATCGATACCATGTCCCGTTACTATGACCTTTTCACTTTTAATACGAAAACTTTCTGACGAACCTGTAAAAATTTTGTGTGCAAGTTTTTCTGCAATCCTTAGCGTGAAAGGGACACTACCGTGCATATACCAAAGCTTGATTTTCTTTCCAGAAAGACGCCAAAGTGGTGCTCCTAAAATTACATAAACCTGGTTCATGTGTACAAAGACACTATCGTACTCTTTTCGATACTTCCAGATGTATGTATAAAAACGAAGAAGATATGTAAGTCGTCCTTTGCCCGATTCTTTTCCAAGCGAGTGGACTGTGACGTTGGCAGGTAAACTATGTTTACCCTCTTGAAGGCAAATGACATGCACCTGCTCACAGCGCTTAGCAAACTCCTCAATCCATCTATGAAAAAAACCCAAAATTGGATGTTCTTTGTCCACGACTTGGGTGACGATGAGAATTTTCATTGTTTTCTATAACACCCTAAAAAATGATTTGGATACTCTATCGCTTTGCGATGATATCAAAGTGGACGGCGAAGTGGGGTTTTAGGGAGGCTGGGATGACACGCTCGAGGAGGCGGTTGAGCGGCTCGGCGAAGCCGAGCCGCCAAATCTTCTCCAGTGGAGACGGAAGGAAGATGAGGGTCTTGGGAATAATCGAAAATCCTGCCGGACGAATCGTCACTTCCTTGAAGTCTTTAAAAAGCTTTGTTACCTCTGCTTTGCTGTAATACCGTACTGGACCATTCTTAAATGGCTTGCCCATGAGATTGAGGAGGAGTTGGTAGAGTGTGCCTTGTAGTCCCATGGCGGTCGCTACCCGCGGAAACGATGAGTAAATCAACACTGTCCCGCCTGGCTTCATAACTCGCTTGAGTTCTGCCATTGCCTTCCCCACCACGTCTTTATGATTGTGAAGGAAGACAGCACAGACGATAGCTGTATCAATTGACTGATCTTTAATCGGAACCGTGTGAATATCGGCATTGATAAAGAGCACCGGAGTCTGTTGCTCTACGTCGCTACGTACATATCGTTCACGAAAGAGCGAGAGCATTTCATATGAGCTGTCGACACCGACATATCCTCCGAGCGTCATCTCAGGAAGCAGGTACTTGGCTACACGACCGTAGCCACACCCCATGTCGAGAAGTACGTTTTCACTGGTAAGGTGGCGCTTGATATCTGCAATCTGCGCAACAGACTTACGACGAGCATCTTCTTCGTCTTTAGCAGAAATCACCGCGTGCGTTGCATTTTCAATTGAGAGCTTATCCCAGACGGTACGTTCAGCAACCCCTTTCGCCACAGCAATGCCGCCATGATCGATAGTTTCGTTTGGTAACAGGAGGTCAGTAATGTTATTTCCTTGCATAGATGTCTGGCATCATACCATATTGTAAAAAAGTCTTGAAAATTAGTCTTCGTTTGGGGTGTCTGGTTCGATAAAGAGGGCCTGTTCGACACTGGTACGGTAAGCTTCTTTGTACGTAGGAAGATCTTGATGGAATTTATCTACAATCATCATCTGTGCGTTGTCAACAAAAATCCGTCGCAGGGCGATGTTGTTGAGAATGTCATTGATGCGATCTGCGTATGACTGAATGTCGGTCTCCTCACAGAGAAACGCTGACACCCCGTGCTCAAAGATATCCTCACGCTTCTGAGTACGTGACATGATAATCGGAAGTCCGGCTGCTGCGCCACGGATTGCCACCTCATCGCTATCAGCATCTGTGTCAGTGACGATAAGGAGATTAGCTGACTTGAGATACGGAACAGCGTTGGTGACATTTGATTCAAAGACAACCTGTTTCTCAATACCAAGAATCTTAGTACGCTTTTGGAACTCTCCTTTCGCCACCCCATCACCAAGTACAACGAGTCCTACCCGAGGATTGCGAAGTGCAAAGCGGGCAGCATCGATTGCTCGATAGAGCGTACTCTCATGATTGAGCTTGCCGATGTAGAGCATAATGAACACAAACGGCTTGTACTTTTCTTTAAGGTCAATGGTTGGTTCGATATTTATGAGTGATTCGTAGTTTTGGAAACGCGGAAGAATGCTAAGATCTGGAATAGTAAATCGCTTAGCGATAATACGCTCGATGGTACTGGTCGCCGTACGGACACTAAGAAATCGCTTCACGGTAAACCGTGGGAGAAATCTCCGCCAACGATTATTGGGCGCTTGTCGAATAAAATCTGCACTTGTGTAATCTTCAAGCACATGGAGTTGAGCCGGACACGCAAAGCGCTTTGATATCTCAACTGCAGCAAGCGCTGACTCAAAAGGATCACGCGCCACAATAAGATCAGGACGGAAACCGGCCGCAAAGACGAGCTGTTCCTCAACGAGACGTACACCGGCCTTTGGGGTAAGCCACCAAAACGGTGCCGCAGCAGTATAGAGCCAAACGTTATCAGCTACACGAAGCACCGGGTCTTTAGGTGCGATACCTTGGCGAAGAATAAGAATATGCACTTCTTCAAACAAATCAGAAAGCTTAAGAAAGCCGTCGAGAGTCTGTGTCTCCGGATTGAGGAGTGACGTATCTCGAGAAATAAACAGCGCCCTCGTCACATTGCGACTACCAGGCTGGAGTATACGTGGTTGCGCAAGCGCTTCTTCTACAGTCACTCGCGGGACTGCCTCGGTCTTTTTTGAGTCACGCAAAACATACTCAAGTTCACTTGAGGCCCTTGATGATGCGTCCTCCATGCCAAGACTGCGCTTTGCCATTCACGAATAGTATAGCAAGGAGTGTCATCCTACATAGTAAAAGAATCCTTAATGTCGTGGAGATACGAAGCAGTAGCTTGTCGTTCCTTGATAGTAAGATAGGCTGCTCTCCCGAGCCGCTCGCGAAGCGATGCATCTACCCCCATCTTCGTAAGAGCGCTAGCGTACTGATCGACATCACCAACAGGGACGATATACCCGTGGAGATGCTGCTTTACAATCTCACCAGCACAACCGACGTCGGTGGTGACCACAGGAAGGCCGGCCGCCATGGCCTCGACAAGTACCATTGCAAAACCTTCATGCTGTGACGCGAGGCAGAGCACATCAGCCGCAGCCATGGCGGCCGGGACATCATCCGTCCACGGAACGATAGTAACGACATCAGCGAGTGATAGCTGATTCACAAGCTTCATAAGTAAAGCTTTTTGTGGGCCATCACCGAGAAGCACGAGCTTCGCCCGCAATCCTTGTGTACGCGCAGCAGCAAATGCTTTAAGCAAGAATGGAATATCTTTCTCTCTTGAGAAGCGACCGACATAGAGGAATGTCGGTTCACTTGCACTCGTATACACCCTCTCTTCCCCAGCTCTCAAAAATGACTGTACATCAGCCTCAATTGGTAAGACAGAAATCTTGGTCTCCTCTATCCCTTCCTTCACGAGCGACTGCTTAATCCGCTGTGACACAGCGCGGAGTTTTTTTGCACGACGGACAATACAACTTGCCCATACTCGCCTTACCACAGCAAGGTATGAATGTCCGAAAAAATCAGTATTAAAAATATCTCCATGGAGCTGAATATGAAGCTGTGCTTTTTTACTTTTCGCGAGCAGTGTCGCTACAAGACCAGCCGCGAGCGGGTCTTGTCCCGAAATTACAAACTGCGTATCGCGCTGTGCTCGTAAAATTTTTCTTCCGATGAAATAGGCAGCAATGAGCATGCCTATACGGGTTCGTGCATTTGTCGCATAGAGATAGAGTGCATCTTCATTTTGAAACGCCGGGCACCCTTCGCGCGCACGTGTGAAGACAATAAGATGATACTGCCCGAGCACTTCCCCGTACTGTCGCATACGCTCACGCTCACGCGAACCAGGTACGAGTGCACGCTTCGCGTACCCTATCGCAATCACATTAGGAGATTCGTTTTTCATAGATATCTTTTAAGAGCGCTTCGATATGTTCAAGCATCACTGATTCAGAAAATTCCTTTGAGCGAGCACGGGCAGACTGAATAAATCGTGTGCGTGTTTCAGGGTAATCAAGAATCCGAACAATCGAATCCGTGAGTGCTCGCTCATCATTAAAAGGCACAAGGAGGCCATGTGTCTCACTCGTAATAAGCTCTCCGTTACCGCCAGCAGTCGTGGTAACAATCGGCGTACCTAAATCCATCACCTCGATAAGCTGATGTGAAAGTCCTTCGTACGCTGTGTTGAGCACAAACACATCAGCGCCTTTAATACTGGCGCCAAGCGCATCCTTTGAAATTCTTCCAACGAACCGAACGTTGTCTTCGACACCTAGCTGTTTGGCATCACCCTTGAGAAGCTCAAGCTCTTCACCATCACCAGCGATGACAAGTGTGATGTCTGGATATTTTGACTTAAGCGCAGCAACAACCTTGAGAAGTACCCTGAATCCTTTCCATGGCACGAGTCGACCAGCTGAAACAATGGTCGGGTACGTGAATGAAAGTTGTGAGCGAACTTCTTCACGAGTACCTTCGACGGTGAGTGGATAGAGTGCACTATGAATAACCACAATCCGCTCTGGGGTCACCCCCCATGCCTCGATAATGCTCTTGAGGTACTGACTAGGGGCCACGGCTGCAATCGCTCGCTTGGTCACGAATCCCTGCACCGCTGCAAGTAATCGTACTTGAACTGGGCGCTCGCTCTTCCCGGTGATGTACTCGTCGAGTGTCTGCGTAAGTCCAAAGCGCACTCTTCCTTGCTCCCACGCGTAGTCACCGCCGAGGCGAATGAGAAATGGCTTTCTCCGTAGTCGCGCTACCAAGAGAGCCGGCACGCCGACGCTAATAGGATCAAGTGCGTAAATCACATCCGCATGCTTCGTCTCACGCCATAACTTATAGGCGTACACAAAATGACGAACCACCTTCGGATACTGACGCACCCACCCAAACGGCACGACCGAAATAGCGACTCCTCTTGCGGGAAGCATTTCTTCTAAGAGTAGTGCGTAGGTGGCAGGGCCACCAATTTCTGGCGGATAGAGTCCGGTGGCAATCGTTACATTCATAGCTGTTCATTCATAATAGCATCCACTTCAGCGAGCGATGTTACGACATTAATATCAGGAGCAACATCAGGTGGACAGACGTTGTATCTGAGCATGAGAAAGCAGTGAGCGTGTGGGAGAGCCTGCTTTACTGATAGACACTGGTCAAGGCGGTCGTCCACGAAAGCGATGGGTTCGTGCGGTGGAAATTGCTTCGCAATTTCCACCGCCACCTTCCCCTTCATCCCCTCCATCACCGTCACGCTCTCTACCAATTCAGAAAAGCCATCACTCGCAATCTTTGCTTTCTGAAATTCTTGTGCGTCAGGGCCTTGGCTTGGTTTGAAGGCAGTGAGAATATGGAGACAACTTTTCTCCTTTGTCTTGAGCCACGGTAGTACGTCAGTAAAAAGAAATGGCATCACGCTGTGATGCTGCCAAAACTCGACAGTCCCTACGAAACATGTCGTACCGCTACGAAAAGCTTCGGCCTTGAGCGCTTCAGTGTCCATGAGTGTATGGTCAAAATCTAGGAGGTATTTCATAGAATATCCATTATCTTGCGAGCAAGTTTTCGCGGGTCATGTCTAATGAGACTTCGTTTCAGTGTATCACCGCTCGCTGTTTTGATGACCTCACCTGCCAACATATCAGCCGGCACGATACGCGTCTCACTCCCTTCATAATTAAAGACAACCGGATACTCACCATCCGCTGCATAGCGTTCAAGAAGATCGGCCGGAAGCTGTTCTGTATTTACCAAAACAACATCTGGAGCGCGCTGTATGTACGTGGCGATTTCTGCAACGTGCTCCGCCACTCCCATACCACTCGTCTGTCCGGCTTTTGTCATGAGATTACACACATACACCACCTTCGCAGATGAATGTCGTATCGCATCAGCCACACCATCAATGACACAATTTGCGAGCACGCTGGTGTAGAGATCTCCGGGACCAAGCACGATGAGGTCAGCACCAAGCAGCACCTCCTCGGCGCGAGCACTGATGGTAGCTGACGGCGTAACTGAGAGCTCAACAATGCGCTGCGAGAGGCGATCCTCACTTGGTTCGTCGATGATATGTTCTCCCACAGACGTCACGCCGTCAGCATACGTTGCCACCAAGTTGACCTTCTCAGTCGTCACCGGCACCACTCTCCCTTGGACTCGAAGCACACGCGCCGCTGCTTCAATAGCCTTTTCTTCCGAACCAAGAATATCAGTAAGCGCTACCAGAAGCAGATTGCCAAAGTTGTGACCCGAGAGTCCATTACCTCTATCAAAGCGGTATAAGAAAAGTTCACGCAGGAGCTCTTCATGTTCATCTATGTCACTTGCAAGTGCGGCCAGCGCCATGCGGACATCGCCGACAGGCAGATAACCGAACTCATCTCGCAGCCTTCCGGTCGAGCCTCCAGAATCAGCCATCGTCACAATCGCAGCCAGTGTCACCTGCTTTTGGTACCGTTTGAGTCCTCGCAAGATAGTGTGTGTCCCTGTCCCGCCGCCAATCACTACAATCCGCTTTTTTTCCATGTGCCTTTTATAACAGAATATGGGCACGATTCGTGACTATACTAACCTTAATTATGTTATAGAATACACAGAAGCCATGAAAATCCTCATTCTTTCCCCCCTCTTCCCTCCCGATACAGGAGCTCCGGCCCCCTACACCAAAGAGCTCGCTACCCGTCTCGGAGCAGCCCACGAAGTGAAACTCCTCATTTACGGCTATTTGCCGGAGGGTGTAGAGAACGTACCAATCACCGCTATTGATAAACGTTCTACCCTTTTGCTCCGTTTGATTCGCTTCACCAAAACACTCTTTGCTATGAGCAGAGAGTGCGAGCTCATCATCGTGCAAAACGCTCCTTCAATTGAACTTCCGGCTTTTCTTATTTCACGTATCAAAAAAACTCCGATGCTGCTTATTAAAAGTGACCCGCTTGCAGAAGAGCGAAGCAAACGAGGTATCTACCGACTCCTCCATACACTTCTCAGTACACGGTGCGACAAGACACTCACACTACCGAATGCTTCACTATACCAAAAAGCCGAACTACTCCCCTTTACAGAATTTGACACGCAGACGGAAGCGATGCGTGAGGCATGGTGGAAGCAACACGTAGCAGAAATAAAAGTATGAGTACTGAGCAACAAAGATGGGCTGAATATCTTGAAAACGAGTTACCAAAAGTAACCGCGCTTTTGACTGAGCACAACATCGCCATCGACGACCATCAGCCGCACATTAAAGGTGAACGTTTTTTGATTCAATCACTCACGACTATCGGCGGTAGAAAAATGATTCTCATTGGCACCGATGGCACCACTGGCAAGAAGGTGGTGATAAAGGCCGCCAGCGACTACGACGGAAAGCAAGAATTATCACACGAGCGCATGTGTCGGACCTTACTACACGATATGAGTTTTTCGTATGAATCATTCCATTCCCCGAAAGAACTTCTCTTCACTGAGACCAAACAGTACACGCTATACGTCGGAGAGTTTATCGAGCAAGCTTCGAGCTTTTTGGAGCGTCCGCTCGAAGAACAGTTCGACTTCGCTCTTCGAGCACTCAAGGCTCAAGAACAAACTCGCGCTACAACAGCGACACACCTCAACGAAATACAGCGCGTCTTTGGTACCAGAAACAGCCAGGACTACCTCCTTATGATGCAAGGATTTATTCATACCACCAAAGAAAAAGGTGGATCTGCAGGGATTACCTCACTCCTTGAAAAGACGGCGAAGACACTTGAAACAAACAAAGACCGCATCGACCAATACAGTAACTTCCTTACTCACATCGATTTCGTACCGCACAATTTTCGTATTCGTGATAACACTCTCTACCTGCTCGACTTCTCCTCCCTTCGCTTTGGGAACAAACACGAAAGTTGGGCTCGCTTCCTCAACTTCATGACGCTCTACAACCGAGAACTCGAGCAGCTACTCATTACATACGTAGAACAGAATCGCTCTTTCGAAGAACGTGAATCCTTACAGTTACTGCGAACATTCCGTCTCTCAGAGCTTATTACGTATTACACAAATACCTTAAGTCGAAGCGAAGGTAATCTTCGCGAACTTAATGAAGCAAGAATCACATTCTGGTCTGATGTGCTTGCCGCCGAACAAAACAACGAACGGGTTGCGACCTCTATTGTCGAAGCATATAAAGCAAAGCGAGACTCACTTCGCAGTAGTGATGAAAAAATGAGACAGGAGGGACTCCACTAGTCCGCGAGCGAAGCGAACACTCTCACTTTCATATCCTCAGCAATCTGCTCCCAACGATACTCACGCTCGACCATAGCGCGGGCGTTTTCGGTTCGCTCTTTCACCTTTTCCGGATTCGCCAAAATATCTTTTACCGCCGCAGCAATTTGTTCTGGGCTATCTGGCTGTACTGCCCAGGCGGTGGCGGGGCGACTGGCGTCAGTACCGTCAAAGATAAAGTCAGCGAGACCACCGACCTGTGTCGCAATAACCGGCAGTCGCCCCGCCATTGCCGACAACACCGAATTACCAAGACCTTCACTGCGGCTTGGATGCACGAAAATGTCTGCCACCACGGTATTGCGATACTTCGGCACATCCTCACGCTGAAGTGAACCAAGGAACATTACCCTATCTTCCAGAGAAAGTTCTTTCGTCAAATCTTTAAGCATAATCTCTTCTGAACCTCCGCCAGCTATGAGAAATTTTACGGTATCAGGTAGCAGCGGAAGAGCCTTGATAATGGCATCGATTCCTTTCTGATACTCCAATCGGGCGGCAATAAAGAGATAGAGGTCTCCCTCTTTTTTCCCAATCTGCTTCTTCACCTCTTCGAGCTGCTCACGTGGTAACTGTTCAAAGTTATTTGGATTGGCGCCATTGCGAACCATTACGACCTCACCTTTGTAGCCGCGCTTTTCTGGCCACGTGCCAAGATACTCAGAAATCACCTGAATGATGCGAGCATCACGAAAACCCTTGTCGATAAGTGGCAAGAAAGGTTTGATGAATGTTCTCTCAAATACTTTTTCGTACGGGTCGCCGTCTTGCAGCGTGAGAGCGTATGGTATACGAACACCGATAAGGCGCGCGAGCGTCAGCGGCATGAGCATGTATGTCATCATCGCCCACATGCCTGAGAAGCGTAGTGTCTTGTGAAGATCACGCGCCTTTAATGCCGCAAGTGGCACAAAAAGCATCTTTGAAAGTCTCCCACCACCAAAGCCCACTCGATAGACAGTAACGTTTCCTATCTTCTCTACTCTCGGTGCAGTCTTTTCAAAGAGGTGCGTAATGAGGTGAAACTCGTACTCACCCTCATCAATTCGGTCGGTGATTTCCTTTACAGCTGCTTCTGCTCCCGACACGTAGTGTGGGTAATACGCGAGCGAGAAGATAAGTACCCTCTTTGTCATATAAATGAGTCTACCATAGGAAATGGCGGCCCGAAATCGGACCGCCATTTTCGACAAGGACACCAGACCCTGTTCAGGCCATGCGAAGAACCACTTCTTCGACGAAGCCGAACTCGTTTGAAATCTGGTCGTAGAAGTAACCATCAGCGTCCCACCAGTCGTTCCCCTTCTTGTCGGGATTGGGCACCGGCACGCCGAAGCTGGTCGTGATGATTTCTGCGCCAGGACCGAGAAGCACGACATGGGGTGAACCCGCTGGAAGCACCTTCGTTTGACCAGGGTCAGAGAGATACGTCTGGCAGACACATCCCTGAATCCAGACCATCCGCATCCAGCCGGAAACCAGTTGGTAGCTTTCGATGAGGCCCTTGTGAAAATGTGCCGGTTGCCACGGCAGAGCCTCACCAATCTCCCATTTGGGAGCTTTGGTGATGGAGATTTTCGTACCATCGACCGATGCCATGCTGGTACGAATTTCGCCGCTAGGCATCGGCTTGTACTTGCAGTAGGTACCATCATCGAAGAAAACATCTTTACGCTCGTCCATCATCGCTTCCCTTCGGTTTAGCGTTTCTATTCCAAGAAGAGAGAGTACTACAATCCTTTATTTAGTCAAACAAGTCTCGATGTACTGTGGCAATGTGTATTGCTGTTTCCAGCCAAGCGCTTGGAGCTTACTTGTATCTTCCTTGCCAGCCGAACGTGAGTTGCGAGTCGCTTCTCTATACCCTCGCTCTAGAGCAAACATGTCAGCGAGTTGATTAAGTGAAAATTCTTCAGCCGCACTGATAGCGTATTCTTCTGGCCCTCCTTTCTGCGCAATAAGCAGGAGGGCCTCAACAGTATCGAGCACATGGGTAAACGCTCGAATCTGTTCTCCAGTACCATAAATAACTGCTGTCTCAGCATTCAGTTTATTTTGACGGAATGTCTCTACCACAGTACCGTACCCGCCGTTGAATTGACCAGCTCGTTCTCGCGGACCATAGACATTGTAAAAATACGCGACTGAGTATGGGAGCTCGTACCATCGTCCGTAGTTGTGAACGAGTTCAGAGTTTACTGCTTTAGAAAAATTATATGGTGCTCTATCTCGACCAGCTATCTCCTTTCCGTCATTAGCAAATTTTGTAGATGAGCCAGCGTAGACAAGTTTACACTTTTTTTCTCGCCAATATGCAAGCACACCAAGTGTCCCTACGGTATTCAAATCAAAGACAAGCTCAGGCTCAAAGAGACTTGGGCCAGTGCGAGCATACTCACCGAGATGGAAAAGAATATCTGGTGTTTCTGGTACAAGTTCTGCAATGTCTTTTGTGTGACCACGACGATACTCGACACCTTCGACATGATTCTCTTCACTTCCCGTAAAGTAGTTATCAAGCGAAATGACTCGATAACCTTCTTTAACAAGGCGTTCACATAAGTGCGAACCAACGAAACCAGCACCGCCTGTCACCACTGCTACTTTTTGCTCTGTCATAATGCTAGATAGTACCAGAAGTTAGTCGATTTGGTTACGGGTCATTTTTGAGGCCGTACCAACAAGGCCTAAAATAATGATGATAATCAAACCAAGGTACGGCCAGGCGTTTTTTGGAATACGAGAAGATGTGCTGGCTGAGACGGGAGTGAGGTTGGTTGGCGCCGCAGTCTCGGTGTCTCTAGTACTTGAAGCGGTAGCTGCCTCAGCTGTCTGTATGAACCCTCGCAGTCTATCCTCCAGCGCCTGCGGCGCCAACACGAGCGGCACCTCATTACTAATAGCCTGTTCAAAGAGTGGTAGTGACGAACTGTACGGCAAGGCAACCTCATCGCTCTTTTCTGAGATTGAGAGTACTTTTCCTTCAGTTGTAACGAGTACATTACCGGCATCGTAGACTCTGACAGTACCGCTACCCACTTTGCTACGTGCCAAAGTCACAGTCTGATTTGGCAGCACTATCGAATACTCAGGAAAAGTGAATGATTTCTCTGCCCGAACGCGATATCCGGAAATATCTATCTCGTACGGAGAGTCATTATTAATCTGTACGTCTCCTTTATCATTTCTCGTAATCGAAACAGCCACCGGCAGAATTGTAATCTCGTGTCGCGCAAGTTGTTCTTGTCGCTTAAACGCTCCGTACACGGTCACAATGTATTTGCCAGGATACAAGAACTGATACGTCGGCTCTTTTCCGAATTTAACAACACCATCACCAAAGTTCCACTGGTACACAAGCGAGCTCTCAATTGTCTTTCCCACTCCAGATGACTGCACTTCAAAGGTAATCGGTTGATTTACGTAGCCGACCTTCTGCGCATCTATCGTAAGTGCCAAAACCGAATCAGTCAGAATCAAACGAACTGTTTCGCTACTGTTGCCAGAACTTTTCTTGGTGGGCGCCGACTCCTCTTTGGTCTCTTCTTCATCTACCACTTCCTCTTCTTCTTCATCAGTTTTGACTACGCCACTATTTGCAGCGCCCGGAGTCGGCGCACCTGTCACCCACCCAGCAGTCGTGTACTGTGCTGTTTCTTTAGTTACGTTATCTCCACCAACGCTTTGCCAATTTTCACCACCTGCAACCTGGTCTTCAAGTCCACCATCAGCTCTTGTGAGTGTTAGTGTTGCTCCTGTATTTACGAGCGCTCCGGTATAAATTAAAAACGCTGTTCCTGAAACGGAGTCATCACTCGTTCGTTCAAGAACAACATAACTACCGACAGGAATTGTCCCTGTAAGTGGTATCTGCAAATTCATTCCATCAGACAATGTCCAGCCAGCAATATCAACTGGTGCGCTTCCATTATTGTAAAGCTCAATCCACTCATGATTTGCTGAAGCTGTTGAACCCATCCAGGCCACCTCACTAACGAGCACAGCCGCCTTCGAAGAAAGCGGCACCAAGAAAAGCACGAGACAGAGCAATATCCTCATGTTTAAGAGAATGGTGAACGATCTTGTCGTTCTTCACGAAGCATGCGCTTGATAACAGCCGGATCAAGATCAGCATTTGGACCAAACTGCGGAGTAGCGCGACGTTCTGGCGTCACATTTTGTGGTCGCGGGGTCGATCTCTCTACTGGAGTAGCTCTCTCGGGCTTTGTCTCAGGAGGAATTGGTGCTTTCTCTTCTTTCTTTATTGCAGGCTCAGGTGTGGGAGCTTGAGATGGAGCTTGTTGAACAGGCGTTTGAGTCTGAAGTACCGATGAAAGTGCGCTTCGCAAATCAGATCGAGCTGGGGTCGGTTCTTTTACTTCTGGCTTTGCTTGCGGCACTCCCTGAGCTTGACTTATCTTACTCAAAATCGCTCGCAAGTCTTCTGGCTGCTTCGCTGGAGCAACAGGCTTTTGAGGTGGTCGTCTACTATCACCTTCTGCACTACGAACCGGTGGTCTCTGAGTCCTCTGCGAAGATTGAGCGCTACCGGTATTTCCATACGAACCTCCACCTCCTCCGTTATTGCTCGGTTTTTTTATTGGACGCTTTTCATCTCCCTCTTTCTTTGGCGCTGGTGCGTGAAGTTCAACAATAAGTTTCTCTACCTCGGGGCGAGGCTTTGCGTACAACTTTCGACTTTGTTCAATCACCATTCCTCGATATGAGACTGGCGGCTCTGGCCAGTGAGGCATAGTGACCGCCGAGAACGGCGACGAACCAATCCCGTCAATCATAAGCGAGAGATAAATCTGAGCGAAGCCTAGGTTTACCAAATCGATAGCGGTAAATTGTGGTGCAAATACTGTCTCGAGCACTTCCGCATCAAACGGACCCACGCGAAACGCGACCGTTGTACCGACGTTACCAAACACCGCACTTCGTACATCTTCCTCCATCTGATCAACGTACTGGTGCGCGATGATGAGGTTGAGGTGGTACTTACGAGCCTCAGAGAGAATGTTTGCAAACGTAGAGTTCGCAAATGACTGGAACTCATCTACGTAGAAGTAGAAGTTCGGCATCGTCTTCATAACTGAAGGGTGCAGGTCAGCGCGACTCATTGCTGCAAGATAAATACGCGTCGTAAGCATCGAACCAAGGAGGTTAGCATTGGTTTCTCCAATCAACCCTTTCGAGAGGTTCATGATGAGAATCTTTTTCTCATCCATCATTTTACGAATATCGAAACTCGAGTTGGGTTGTCCGATAATGTTACGAATGAGAGGATTACCCGTAAATTGTCCGATTTTGTTTTGAATCGCTGGAACTGCTTCTGCAGCCATTCTCTCAGTGTAATTAGCGAACTCGTCGTTCCAAAATGATTTCACCGCAGGATCTTTACAGTAGTCGACCACTTGTTGTCGGTACGCCTTATTTGAAAGCATGCGATTCACCGAAAGGAGCGTAGTGTCTGGGTACTCAATGAGCGCCAAGAGTGAATTCGTAAGAATGTACTCCATACGAGCACTCCACGCATCAACCCAAATTTTCTTGAAGGTCGACATGAGTCCAGATACGACCAAGTGCCGCTTATCTTCACCGACATCTTCCATCACGTTGAATGACACAGGATAATCCAAATCAAACGGCGCAAAATACACTACGTCGTTAACGCGGTGCTCAGGAATGTACTCAAGGAGGGTTTCAGCAGCCGAACCGTGCGGGTCAATAAAAGCCATCCCCTCCCCGTTCATGATGTCCTGAGCCGCGAGATTTTCGAGCAGAGTCGACTTTCCCATACCCGTCTTACCAATCACGTACATGTGACGCTGTCGGTCTTTCGCCTTAATACCAAAAGGAACGAGTGCCCCTCGCGCATCAGTCTTGGCGAAATAGGTGATTTTTTCTGGGTCGAACATCGTCATGATGTGTACAGTATACCACTAGCGCTCAAATCGCTTTGTAACAAAATCGATGAGTAATTTCACATCGTCGCCTCGACTCGCTGAACCAAGAAGCACCACCAGCACCGTTCTTTTTGAACCTTGTATCTCAACCGTATGAAGCGAGACGGATGTCTGACCAGCAGCGGTTGTCTCACCCACCTTTCCGCCTTCAAAATTGTCGACATCTCTAACTTGATTGAAATTAACAAGACCATCAAACTCATTCATTCCTTCCATGTTCGACATCTCTCCGTCAGCGGTAATATCAAAAATAAATGAACGGTTTTCGTGAATGTACTTTGAGAGTCGATAGAGGTCACCCAAACTTGAGACGTTCTCAGCACTCAGTCCAGACGGATCAGAAAACTGCGAACTCGCCATACCAAGCTGCGTTGATTTATTATTCATTTCTTCAATGAACGCATCGCGACCATATTCACCCGCAATTACCTCAGCCGCTTCGTTTGAAGATTCAACAAGTAGGAGCTGCAGGAGACTGTACATCGAGACACTCGTGCGATCTGCAAGACGCGGGATGAGTGACTGCACAAACGTCGGTGACGTCACCTGCACGCGGCTATCGAGGTTGAGCTTCTCGGCAGCAACAACGGCCGTCATGAGCTTTGTGAGAGACGCGATTGGCACCGCATCATCAAGATCGCTTGCGGCGAGGATTGCACCATTTTCAATATCAGCAATGAGGTAGTGCGGTGTTTCTATATCAGGCACTGTTGGTTCGTAGACAAACTTGTCAGTCTCCGTGGGCTTCTGATGAACAAGCACTGGCACCTCTGCTTCTGCAAGTGCAAACAGTTCCTTAGCTTTCTCATCGTCAATTCGTACTCCCCCACCTGTAAATGTATCTGACACTGAAGCACCATCAGGATACTTTGGCCAGCCATGAATCATGTAGTTTCCTTCGAAGATAACAGCGTGCGGAAATTCAGCTTGTGCCACTGAAGAAAATTCTGACTCCGATACCCTATCAATCTGGTACAACCCTGATGGAGCATCCCACCACGAACCCTTTTCACCAAGCGCAAGAATTTCTGTACTAAGCGTGAGTACTCCTTTGTCGAAATATCGCACCATACGTTCGTCAAGGTCTACCTCAACGAAACTAAGTCCTTCGTCGATAAATGCATCACGTGTCTCAGTGAAAAATGTTTTCTGTGACAGGGCTGATTGTGGTCCATATGAAAGCGAGACTTCCTTGAATGTGTCAGGATCGATGATGGTGATAGTCGGTGCGGCAAAGTGCTCGGTCTTTGCGAAGTAGCCGTACCCTGAAACTAAAGCAAAGAGAAATGCAGCAATCGAACCAGTGAGGACAAAGGCACTCGTCGCCAACGCAAAAGACGCCCGCATCTGACGGCGCCGCTTTCGCTCAGCTTCCTTGACTACTTTAGGGATGAGCGAGCCCTTCATTTCGTTTGGATGATCGTCACCAAAAGAAAGGAGACGCACTGACCGATCAGTTTTCTCAAACATAGCTATATAATACCGTATGAAAATGCCTAAAATACGGGAAAGCCACAGGCAGAAAGGCCCGGCAGCGAAGCTGCCGGGCCTTTCTGCCTACTCCGGACCCTCTAATGCCTCTCTCGTATAGATATTACTCGGCGCCCAAATCATCCAGCTATTCACTCCAGCGTCATAGCTTGCCTGAATCTGTGCTCGCACGTCAGCCGCATCATAGTCTCCTCCGTAATCAAAGTCTTGAATCCAAGTACGGAGTCGGGCGCCGTCATAGGTTGGTTTTTTATAGACAACAGGAGTTGTGGTACCTACTCTCTCATGGAGAAATCCCTGCATTGGTGTCGTCGGTGACTTCATTCTGTCTACTCCTGTCTTCATCGCGTGATAGACGACCTTGTAGGGATAATCGTTTGGATTGCCGAGATTAAGATAACTCGGTGGGTAGTGAGACGGATATACCATCGGAGCAATGAAGTCGAAGTACGGTGCCGCCCTGTCTTGCACCTGACCGATTGAGAGGTCATCGAAGTTGGTTGTCGTCATACCAAAGAGATCTGCTGAGGTGTACGGCGTTGATGAAGCACGACCAGTATTCTCGTGGCGATACTGTGCAAAACGACTTTCTTCATCGAGCTTTTCGTTTAAGTATTTAAAGAAGGCTTCAAGGTTTGCCTGCTTATCCATGCCATACTGTCCAGACACACTCTGCGGAAAGTATGTATCTGCCATATTGCCGTCAGACGGATATCGTACGTAGTCGAAGTTTAGTTCATCAAAGCCAAGATTGTACACTTCTGCCGAGAGCTCAATGAGGTGGTCCCAGTACGCATGTGAAGCAACATCAACGAATGACAGACCTTTGTGATCAGCCCACACGGTTTGCTTGTCACTTCTTAATACTGCTTGATCTGGATGGCTTGTTGCATACAACGGATCTTGAAAAACCGTGATGCGCGCAATCACAAAAATATTGTTGTCGTGAAGCATTTGCACAAGCGCCTGCATGTCTGGTGTGCCACACTTTGCGTGTTGCCAAGCTGGCTTCCACGAATCATTTTGAGATGGGAAAGAAATACCTCCTGAATAATCTTTGATATCAATCACCACACTATTTATTTCCGTCTCCTGCATGAGCTTTACGAGACGTTGCCTAAAGTCATTTGTTCCTGCTACACACGCCGTCATATAAATAGCCTTCACCTGCTCCGGAAGTGGTACGTGTTTAATCACTTCTCTTGTGTCGGGACCGGCAGGAGTCGGTACTGAAGCGGCCACGAGCGCCGCGTTTGCTTCCCCCTTCCCCGCACCCGTCTCTTTGTCGTAACGAACAGCAAATAGTGAAATCGGCACGAAACTCATCAGCGTAAAAATGCCGACGATAAACATGGTCGATGTCAGGTATGCTGGCATGTATATATTGTAGCGCGCTACTCGAAGAGCTTTTCGGTAGTTTCAACAAAGGAGTTGTTTCCGCGTTCGCCGTTCCCGCGGTCAATTTCGCGGAGGTACACAGCTCGCCTAAGTGCGTACCCAACAAAAACCAAGACTACTCCAAGTAGAGCTACGCCACCAGTTCGCCACGATTCTGGAACTCCAAGAAACGGGAGTACTACCAGCACCATACCAATAAGAAAGACGAGTGATTCTTTTCCGAACATTAAATGAAATAATGAGCGTAGCGATTATATTGAATTTACGTCCCAATTCGACCCATTCCTAGGGCGAATTGCTGGACGGCTACGCTCGAATTGTCGTCATTTTACTCCAAAGAAACGATAATAACAAATTCCCCTTTTTGTTTTACAGGTGTGTCTGTGAGGGTATGCAAGAGTTCAGTAGCACTTCCAACGAGCATTTCCTCGTGCATTTTAGTGAGCTCACGACCGACGTACAGCGTTGCTTCAGGAAGCTCTTTCTTAAGTGCTTCGAGGGTTTTGAGGATTCGATGGGTGGATTCGAAGAAAACGGTTGGGCACGGAAAGGTCGCGAGACTTTTGAAAAAAGTCTCGCGACCTTTCTTCTGTGGCACAAACCCAAGAAACGCAAATTGGTTACCGACAATTCCGGCCAGTGAAACAGCTGTCGTCACCGCCGACGGGCCGGGGATCCCCTCGATAAGCACCTCTGCACCACGCGCCTGCTTGATAAGGAGAACACCCGGATCACTGATTCCCGGTGTACCCGCGTCACTCACTAGCACTATATGCTTTCCCGCCTCAAGATCTTTAATAATCCCCGCATGAACTCCTTCACTCGTATGAGCGTCATATCTACGGAGGGGCTTCTTAATCTCGTAGTGAGACATTAGTTTTCCGGTTACTCGCGTATCTTCACACAAAACATAATCACACTCTTTGAGTGTGCGCAGAGCACGCAGCGTAATGTCTTCAAGATTGCCAATCGGTGTCGCCACGAGTGAGAGTTTGCCTTCTGTCATATCAGACAACCTTACCATTTCAAATAAAAACACAAAAGGGCGCGATTACTCGCGCCCCACTGATACCATGAGACTAGTCAGACCAAGACCTGTCGCGGCATTCCCAGTACTCAAGAGGATTTTCTTTCCGCAACTTAGAATCCTTCATGCGAAAGTATCGACGCCACACTCGCACGGTATACCAAGCGTCTTTGAAGAACCTAATCATTTCAATCTCCCTTCAAAAATACTGTACTCTGTCAGTCAAAAATGTCAAAGCGGGCGGGGCTAAAAGCCCCGCCCGCTTTGTGTGATGAAACACTACCGATTCACAAACCTCATTGTCGCTGGACCAAAGTATCCGGTACCAGCCGCGATACCGATATCACTTCGGTAGTAGTTCTGGTACTTGATGAGCGCAGCTTTCGTTGCTGGGCCAAAGTAGGTTGATTCATTTCCAACTGAACCCGGACCTGTCTTTGCTACGATGAATCCTTCAGCGTTAAGAAGCTGCTGAAGCGCTCGCACGTCCGCGCCGACCGAACCGATGGTAAGTGAACGTCCAAACGCATACGCATTCCCCTTTCCATCGGTCGACACGACCTGCCCTCGCTCACCTGGCACAATGCCCGTGTCTTTATCAAGGAGACTTGGATTAAAGCGAACTTGCTTCCCGGCTGTTACCGTCGTGAAGTCTTCGGTTTCTGCGAGAGTGAGAAATAAATCTTCATTTGAATTTGCAGGCACAAACTTTACTTCCTGTCGCACCAACCACTTGGCTTTTGCATCGTACGCAGCAAGTGATAGTACTTGGCGGACGAGCGCAGAATCTACAAGTCCGCTCCACACGGTATCAACGCCCGGAATATACACCGCCTTCTCACCGAGCGTGTAGAGATCAAATTTCATGTCGTTCTTCTGACTCTTGAGTGTTCGCATCGGGAGTTGTGGCTTGTCAGTTGCAAACGTAATTTCTACCGGAGAAAGTTCACCCCACCACCAGTAGTCAGGCATACCAGCAATTTTTGCATCCTCGCCTGAAGCGCTTTCTTCAAAATCTTTTTCATACATCGGTCGCATAATAGGGTCCGTGAAGTGCGATGCATCTACCTTTAGTGCAATGAAGTAAAAGTCTCCCTTATCGACGTAGTACTTCACTTTACTCGTATCCTCCTTGGAGTAGTTATAGCCATTTTTCTTGAGCCATGAGGTAAGCGAGGTAGCGCTCGTTGCTTTGAGAATAGTTACCTTGTACTCAGCCACCTGCGACTCTTCAACCACCGTCACTGATTCTTGCGCAGCCTTTACCGTCGCAACGGCGTCATCAGCGTACGGAACAGGTGTCGGTTGAATCCACGGATTCGTTGCTTCTTCAAGCTCCCAGAATAAATTCGCTGGTCCAGCTTTTACTGTCGGCTTACTCGGCACTGGGTAGACCATACCAAACTCCTTCATGTTGCCCTGCCACTCAGGTTTCAAAATGACAGTCTCAACACCATCTTCATACTTCAAGAAAACTTCGGTCGCTTCGCCCGGCTGATACTCTTTGCCATACGGCGGCATAATCCAACCATAAAATGCATAGCTAGAATGAAGTGGAATAATCGCTGCAAGAGCGAGAATAAGTGCTTTTTTCATCATATGTTTTATTTACACTTACTATAACGACCGAAAACCGAAGGACTTACACTACCGCCACGAGAACCCTCGTCCAAAGTGCCCCCACGCAGCTGTGTCACCATAGATTGGCTTATCGAGCTCAAGGAAGGTTCGGATACCACGAGGTGTGAGATCGTATCCCTCAACCACCTCTGGTACGCCATCGACTGTCGCAATCGCCATCAGTGCTTCTGGGTGACCAATCGCATACGCGAGCTTCACCAGGACCGTCTGTGCTTCCGGATATTTTTCGAGATAATCGACCGCAATACGACGTGCCATGTACGCCGCGCTTCGGTCGACCTTACTCGGGTCTTTTCCAGAAAATGCCCCACCGCCAACCGCAACTTCAGGACCGTAATTGTCGACAATAATCTTGCGCCCCGTAAGTCCAGCATCAGCATCAAAACCGCCCTGCGTCCAATCACCGGCTGGATTTACATGGTACTCCTTTGCTCCAGGGATAGTCGCTTCGACGAGCGCCGCGAGCTCCGCTTTGGGTGCATTTTGGAAACTGCATACCACCGACGTCACCTCACCAGCATCATTAACCGTTACCTGTGTCTTACCATCGTATGGATACTTTTCGTACACCGCCTGACAGAGTCCACGAGCAAGTTCGTATTCACGAGGCATATACGTATCAGTCTCACGAGTCGCGTAGCCAGTCATGATACCTTGATCACCCGCACCACCCGTATCAACGCCACGACCAATTTCCCTACTCTGCTCTACGATGTGGACCGAGATGTCATATCCAGGACCTGCAATAGTTTCGACGATTTCTTCAACTGGAATATGTGGTGCGTTTGAAGTCACTTCTCCGGTAACAAAAATCTTCCCGTGCGAACCAACTGTTTCGACCGCAACACGACTTTCACTATCGTGGGTAAGGTACGCGTCAAGAATCGCATCTGAAATGCGGTCACATAATTTATCTGGATGATGAGGTGATACACACTCGGCTGTTTTTAACATAACGTTTTAAAATTATTTTTAAACACAAAATGCATCCACGTAGTGAATGCATCCAGAGAGAGTTATCACGCATCTTTCCGACGACTGTCGGTTGAAGGTCGCACCGTTTTGCATTTGCAAATGGTTGCGGATGAGGTGGTGGGTGGCGAATTATTTTCATCAGAAAATAATTCCGCCACCCTTCGGGTCAAGTCCCTCCCCCATACTCTGGATACTGGATATGAAATTGTGTACTTCATTAAACCACACGCATCACAAGAAAGTTTCTTTTGACATCATTTACTATTTATGATGTTATAGTCTTAATCGTTCTTCTGTTTTTTGAAAGGAGACCATCGTGGACTCGAGTACAATCTTCCTCTCAACCTTCCTCCTCGTGTTCATCAATGAGCTCGGGGACAAAACTCAAATCGCCGCCGGCACGGGCACGCTCGCCAATGCTCGCAGGATCAATATCATTTTCTTCAGCTCAGCACTCGCACTCACCTGCGTCGCTGGTATCACCACTTTTGCGGCAGGACTGATACCGTCATCATGGATACCAACCATCAAACAAGTTGGAGGCGTACTGCTCGCACTCTACGGCATCCATCTCTTCAGGAAGGCGGGACAGCCAGACGACGAAGGTCACGAGGAAGAAACTGGTACCGACTGGAAGCTCTTCCTCTCTCACTTTGCCGTCGTGTTCATCGCCGAGATTTCTCTAGACAAAACGCAAGCCTCCACCTTCGCAGTAGCTGTCGAAAACCAAACCAACCTTTTCATGGTTTTCCTAGCATCAGCGTCGGCACTCGTCACCGTGACAATGATTACCGTCTGGGGTGTCACCAAGATTCCTCTGACGTGGGTACCGCGAGTACAGCGCATCGGCGCTGGACTGATGGTCGCCTACGGTATCTACATGTTCTTCTAATCAAACCGCCGGGACCCTACAGGTTCCGGCGGTTTCTTTAATATTCACAAGCAGTTTAAATGACATTCTTGCAGCCTGTTCCTCACTCCTGATATTGTCGTTACGAAGTCTGTCAGTATGCCATCCAGACAGCTTTTCTTTTATTTCACCAGCTCACTCGCCAGTTTCGTGATATTCCCTGCCCCAAGGACCACTATCACGTCATTTTCAGTAATCGTCTGCTTGAGTGTATCAGTCATTGCTTCATGGCTCGGCACGTACGATGTGTGTGGATTGTATTCAAGTGATTTTACCGCAAGTTCCTTTACCGATACTCCCGAAGTATTTTCTTCGCGCGCTGCGTAGATAGGAAGAAAGTAAAAGGTATCAGCAAGAGCTGTTACTTTAGCAAAATCATCAAAGAGAGATGCTGTCCGTGAATATGTATGTAGTTCAGAAATAGCGACAATGTTTTTATCTGGGTAGAGTTCTCGAAGTCCTGAGAGCGTCGCTTTGAGTTCAGTCGGATGGTGTGCGTAGTCATCAAACACATGGGCACCCTGGAACTCTCCCTTGAACTCAAAGCGACGCCACGTTCCAGCAAAATCACCTAGCGCCTCGTCAACCACCGCCTCTTCAAGCTTCTCTTTTAGTGCCACCATCTTCGCAGCAGCAGCATTCATACGATTATGCACCCCTGGTTGCTTGAGCGCGTAAAACGCATCAAACACTTCCATGTAGTCATAGACCCTCACTGGCGCGTCTTTAATGATTGGAATGATGTTTGGATTTTTCGTATCGGTCACCACGTAGCCACCCTCATTCACCTGCCCTACGAGTGTACGGAACGCATCCTGAACATCGGCAAGGTCTTTATAGTAATCGGTGTGTTCATACTCAACATTCGTAATCACAAGCACATCAGGCTTGAGGTGGAGAAAATCTCGCTTGTACTCGCACGCCTCAACAATCGCATACTTGCTCTTCCCTGCGCGGAAATTACTCTTGGTCTTCGCGCGAAGTGAACCGACGATTGTCGTTGGATCTTTTTCAGCAGCTTCAAAGATATCCGTAATCATCGCCGTAGTGGTCGTCTTACCATGCGTCCCCGCGACAGCAATCAAGTAGTACGGATTGGCTACCATACCAAGCGACTCAAAGTAATTTACCATCGGTACACCAAGCGCCTTTGCTGCCACCATTTCTTCGTGATCCTGTGCCATCGCTTCGGTGTACACCACCATCTCTATATCTGAAGAAATATTTCCCGCTACCTGTTCAGTAAAAATAGTTGCCCCTTCGCTCACAAGTGCTTCTGTAATCGCTGATGGTGCTCTATCAGAGCCGCTCACCTGCTTTTTTTCATGCAAGAAAAACCGCGCCAGTGCTGACATACCAATCCCACCAACACCGATAAAATGAATCCGTGAAATATCCTTGAGCTCAATTTTTGACATACACTAAAGCGTAGCATACTATCTCGGAGGATAAATCTTCACAAACAAGCAAAAGGATATTCGACATGAACCCTGACTTCAGCTACACGCTCGGACCGGCCACGATTGCCATTTTTGGCAATCAGCCACGCATTCTCGACAACCTGGCAATCTCACACGAGCAAGCTTTGGCACTTGGCGCTAGCCGAGACAAAATCGCCCAACTTATCGTGGCAAGCGACGGAAGCAAGCCTGGCCACAAAGGTGTCTACTCAGCCAAGTATGATGGATTCACGCATTGGGATGGAGCGGTCATTCGCGAACGAGGTGCGGCCATCATCATTCAAACCGCCGACTGCCCCGCCCTTGCACTCTTCGACCCAACATCAGGAGGACTCGCCCTTGCACATGCCGGACGTCCCGCGCTTGATTCGAGCGTAAAGGGATGTTCAGCCTGCAGTAGCAACGTGGTCGACAACGCCCTCTCGACACTCTCTCGACATAACAACAGCGAGACCAAGGCGCTCGTCGTCGGCGATATCTGTGGCTCCTGCTTCAGACACGACGTCCCTGATGCAGAGCCGCACATCGCGTACTTCCGCCGACTGCCTGCACCCGTATTTGCGGATGCAGAAAAGGGTGCGCTTGACCTCTATCAGGTAATTAAGCACTACCTGACACATCACGGGGTTGCCCTCGAAAACATTCGCCGTGAAGGTCCCTGTACCTTGGAAACCCCGACCCTCGCCAGCTACCGTCGCGACAAGACGATGCTTCGCAATACCGTCATCGCGGTATTGTCGTAATGCAAGCGAGACGAAACCGGCCCGGGCGCTATCGCGCCCGGGCCGTTCTCTTTTATTCTTGGTACGAGTTGATTATCTCCATGAACAAATCGTTTCGTTCATACTCATTTTTATACAATCCAAATGATGCAAAGCCTGGTGAGAAGAGAAGCACGTCGCCGGGCTCGCCTACGGCGAGCCCGGCTTTCACCGCCACCTCAAGACCCTCCACCACTTCACAGTCAATCAAATCCTTAATCGTATCAGTGCCAGTCCCTGTAAGTAGCACCACTTTTTTACAGTACTGCGGAATCGTTGCGAGCAGTTCTGTGGTGTCGATATCTTTCTTCGCGCCACCTCCAAGCCAAATCACGTTTTTGTCATCACTACTTCCCACCGCCTTCATTCCCATGATGACTGCTTGTGGTGTCGTGGCGTTGTTGTCGTTATAAATCTTCACATCATTGATTTCTCCCATGTACTGCAAGCGACCTTCAACACCCGGGAAGCTAGCGAGGCCGGCAAAGATTTCTTCTTCAGACAGACCGAGCGCTTCAAGTGCTTTGTAGGCAAGCGCTGCATTAAGCCGATTATGCTCTCCCGGCATCGAGAGCTTCGCATCTTCCGGAATAATAGAATCGTCAGCAAGCACCACCTCTTGCGAGAGCGTCACCTTATCAAGCTTTCTCGCCCATGCAAACACTTCTGGCGTCGTCACCAAGGTATCGTGGTCGTTTTGGTATTTGAAAATATTTGCTTTGTCTTCAAAGTACAATTGCATCGCCTCCTCTTTCGTGCGACCACCAGCAGTATAGTAGTTGAGATGATCTTCCATGAAGTTCGTGAAGACTGCCACATGCGGAGAAATTTTCGCCCAACCAAATCCCTGTAACTGCCACGAGTCGAGCTCCATAACAGCAATTGAATCCTCGGTCACCTGCTTCAAAAGCTGAAGATTAGATAGTCCACGCACATTGCCACCAAGAAGAATGCTTCCATCAAATGTCTGACAGAGCGTGTGGTAAATCATGTGAGTCGTCGTCGATTTGCCTCGCGTACCGGTAATACCGACAACCGGAATTCCTGACAGTTCTGCAAAGAGCGCAGCACTTTGCACCACGCGCGCGGAAGCAATGCGGGCGCGCGCCACATACTCCGAATCCATCGGCACTCCCGCGGCCACAAGCACGATGTCTCGACCTTCAAAGTCTTCTAATCGGTGTTCCCCAAGAACAAAGGTGACATTCGAAAAATGCTTCAATTTCGTCACTGAATCTTTAAGCTCCTCAGCACTCTTCCTATCAGTCACAATCACCTCTGCCGCACCAGATTCAGCAATATACGCAGCATCACCAATTCCCCGCCCCAAGAGCCCTAACCCCATGACGGTTACCTTCTTTCCTTTAAAAAATTCTCCAAATTCCATACCCGATATAATAGAGCTAAAGAATAAAAACACCAATAGAAGATGATATACTGCCAGTTATGAAAATCAGAGGTTCGGATAGAAACTTGGAGTCATTTCGAATTTTTCCCATTGCTGCCTGGAGCTGTGTTATTGGTTTTGCTGTATTTGTATACACCCTGACAATGAATCTTCAGTCAACCACGACCGAGCTTGAGTCACAAGCCAACTTCCTCGAGACCACTTCAAAAAAACCTCTCAACGAACACACAGACTTTGAATCGGAAAAGCCTCTGAACTAAAACAAGTGGCAATACCACATTACGACGCATTCCTAACAAAATCTCACAGGGGCTTACATTTTTTTGAATAATCTGATATAGTTCTGGCCACTTGTAGAGATTTAATTAAATTCTTTGTCCGCGCTTAGCTCAGTTGGCTAGAGCATTCGACTGATACTCGAAAGGCCCTAGGTTCGAATCCTAGAGCGCGGACAAAGAATTTAAGTCCGCGCGAGCTCAGAAACCTGCCCTACGGCAGGTTTCTGCCGTTTTCGACCAGAGGGAGAAATGAGTCGATATTTATGAGACTCAAGGGAACATCCTGCCCTACGACAGGGTTTTCCCGTTCCGGAGGAAATTCCGTTGTGAGTTTCGCGACATTGTTTTCTTATGAGCCTGCGAATTAGAAAACAAGAAGTGCCCTTGTGGTGAACAGGAATTAGGGTTGGCTAGAGGCCCCTAAAGGGCACTTCCGGTTTTATAAAACTGGGGCGCACTCCTGATACTCGAAAGGTCCTAGGTCGACTTATTTTCAATGACTAAAAGGAATATGAAAATAGAAGTACTCTTGTAGTGCGAATCCTAGAGCGCTGGCACTCTGCGTACGCAAATCATAGTCGCGAGCTCCTTGATTTCCAGCAACAGTGGTTTTTATTATTTCCAAGATACGAAAAAAGGCCGAGGGTAATCCCAGGCCTTGTGTGGATGATGGCGGGCACTGTATTCATACAGTGCCCGCCCAGTCCCGATATCAGTCGAGAGGCATGCGATCGAGCGGAAAGAGCTCATCGTAGCCAACGGTCGGCAAGCTGCCAACCCGAGCCATGTCGCAGTCACCGTCATAGGAATTGTCCTCGAAGAGGACACCGGCACACTCTCCATTCTGATATACGATGCGCTTACTCGGAATGCGTCCAGCATAGCTGTCCGCTGACTCCTCCTCAGCAACAAAAGTTACTGATTTGCCCAAATCTGGCGCGGGGTCCAGGAACACATCAGTTATCCCAATGGTTATTATGGTGATTGCCATCAAAGAGATAGCGATGCCGACACGATTCATAACACCCCCTAAAATGTTCTTACTGGCCATTCCAGTACTTTTGTATTATATCATAATTAAGTACAAAGTCAATATACTGAAAAACTGGCTCTTTGAGGTATTTGCTAGGCTATACTAAACACATATGAAACACCCAGCTTCACTGACCTCTTTACTCCTTGCCCTGCCCTTCTTTGCAAATGCCGCCGGATTGCACACCACGATAACGAACCTAATCTCATTCGTAAACGAGACCCTCATCCCCTTTATGCTGGGGATTGCGTTTCTCTTTTTTGTCATTAATGCCATTCGCTTTTTTGTCTTCCAAGGTGCCAACGAAGACGGCCGAGAAAATGCTAAGAACCTCGCTCTCTATGGTGTTTTCGCATTTGTTATACTTACGGTGTTCTGGGCCATTGTAAACCTCTTATCGTCGAGTATAGGTCTTGAAGGGAAAACAGCGCCAACACCTGACTACGTCGAAATGAACGCTCCAAGCCCTGCAGCTCCAGCGTCACCCACAGCCCCTGCTGAATCCGCCCCAATTAACCCATAACAAAAAACAACCACTTGATTCTTTTGGAATCAAGTGGTTGTTTTTTAGGAGTATTGAAATCACAGTACAAAGAGCGTGATTCACAGGCTCTTTTGTCTTATCCTTTGCGGCTGGTCTTTCCCTAGTGTCTGATACCACTTCAGAGTGTTGAGTATCATTGCTCATTATGTGCTCAATTGAGGCACATAATACCGACCAATTAGCCGTTATTCGCTTCCTGTTACCAGGTTGCAACGACGTGTCCAATTGGAATTAATCCACGACCAGCTTCCGCTAGCCGTGCCTTGTTACGACTTAGTCCTTGTTATCGAGTTTACCGTCGGCCGTGATAAACACGGACTTCGGGCACTCCCGACTCCCCTGACTTGACGGGCGGTGAGTACAAGGCTCGGGAACGTATTCACCGTGACGTGCTGATTCACGATTACTAGCGATTCCGACTTCATGTGGGCGAATTGCAGCCCACAATCCGAACTGGGGAAAGTTTTATCAGGATTTGCTCCACCTTACGGTATTGCGTCCCTTTGTACTTCCCATTGTATCACGAGTGCAGCCCGAGGTATCAAGGGACATGCTGACCTGGCGTCATCCTCACCTTCCTCTCCCGTGAGGGAGCAGTCTCACCTGACACTTGTAACAGGCAACGAGGGTTGCGTTCGTTTCCCCACTTAAGGGAACAGCTCAAGCCACGAACTGACGACGGCCATGCATCACCTGCCATACACCCTCGAAGGCTACTCAAGTTTCCAAGAGTATGCAGTATGGTTTCTAACCTCGGTAAGGTTTTTCGCTTATCGACGAATTAAGCCTCATGATCCACCGCTTGTGCGAGCCCCCGTCTATTCCTTTGAGTTTTAAGCTTGCGCTCGTACTACCCAGGCGGTCTGTTTAACGTGTTAACTT
>JBDLTL010000008.1:0-38762 GCA_039799085.1 Candidatus Parcubacteria bacterium
AGTGAGGCGTCGGTCTTTTCACGCATTGTAGCAGCCACCTTTTCAATAAAGGATGGTTCGACTCCTCCTCTCTCACGCAATAACTGGAGTGGGTCCATACCTACTCACCACCAGCCTCAGCAAAAGGATTTGAACGTCCAATTGGCTGGCTCTCTACGGGGCTAGTAAACGACTGGAGTGTCCGAAAACGTTCGTTCTGGAAAACCCCCTCATCGAAGCTCATAGCGTCCAACTCCTGACTTCTTTCAATAAAAACTGCAGTATTAGCAAGCATTGCCTGCAAAACGGCATCATTGTCCGTAGCACTATCAGAAGCTACCTGTGCGTAAAAGTAGTAGCCAGAGAATACAATGGTAAGCACCCCGAGAATAACAGCGATGTTTTTAATTGTGTTGCTCATATTTATGAAGTAATTTATTAAAATACTACCTCCGGTGGAAGTTCCCTGATGCTAGCATACGTAACCACCTGCATTTCAACCGTTAGAAACCCTCCCTCACCCTCAATTACTGACATCTCCTTTAGCTCAAGAGGATATATATTTTCTTCCATTAGGGAGAGAACTTCTTTGAGTTGTGAATATGAGGACTCAAACGAAACCGAGAAAGTATGTGGCTCTGATGTATTTACATCTTCGAAAAAGGGAGTTCCTGTTTCATCATATTGAACCACGGGCTCTGGAGCTCCGTCGTATGAAACGGACTCAAGATTCACTCCGGCTCGCTTTGCAATTGCATCCAAATCGCGAGGCACAGAGACTGAGTCAACCTTATCAGGCATGTAGGTGAGAAGCTTTATTTTGTCTTGATTAGGAACATTATCGTACTCTGAAACAAGAGCAGCCAACTTTGAGTTTACACTTGAAACTTTTTCAATTTCAGCTTGATATGTTTCTATCTCTTCCTGTGTATTAGAAATCTCAACAAAGGCTGGCTTGATGTACGTCAAAACAAGCAGTACTGAAGTAATTATGAGTAGTACCTGTGAAAAAAGTCCGTATGGAATCATATAGTAACCTCATTAGTTTCTTCGAGTACTGTCTCATCACTGGAGGTAGCAGTACTACTTGAAAGACTTGTATCATTATCAGAAAAAGCATCGGTAGTCATCACCGATTTTGGCACATTCGGTACAGAAGTGGCTAGGACTCCGATTTTGGCAATGAATCTGACACCACCGTCAGTTATCACATCACCCTCCTCACTACTCGTCTGTGATTCCAATGCGAGATCTTCAACCGACATTGAATTCACAGCGTTACTACGTTCAAAAACTCCACGTTGAAAAAGTGCTGAATCAAAAGAGTCAGTAGTAATTGAAGCCTCAAGCTCAATATCCCCTGCATCAGCCCTAACCAAATTTAGCTCTTCAAAAGAAACCGCTTGAAGCACCGAAGCCTCAAGGGCATCGAGGATTGAGACGATTGAGACCCCCTTCTCAAGTCGTTCTCTCGCCTGGGTAAGGCGATTATTGAACATACGAACTTCATCCATATCTTCTTGGCTAAAATCAGCTATCGCCGTATTGAGCTCAGCAACCTGCTGCTGCAATTGTGTCTCTACGTGTTTTTGATAAAAAAACACACCTACCGAAGCAACGAGTGATGAAGCGAACACCATGTATGCAAAAACTGAAAGGACGTGCACATGTCTCGCCGCTGTCTGACGCGGGCGACGTACTGGTCCTTGCTTTGGTATGAACGACGTATTAGGGTTGTTCGGCATCTATTCATTATACGCGGAACCGAAGCAATAGTTATGCAAGCTATGTGGAAACACTACTCATCAAACATTCTAATGGCAGCACCGAGGGCAGCTGCGAACGACGGACCAATCTCCTTAATCGTATCTTGCATAAATGCTGGATAAGCAACTTTAGAAAATGGATGAGCACGAGTCACTTGGCGACCGAGAACTTCTTGAAGTAGTATATCAACACCAGGAAACATCGCTCCTCCACCCGAAAGGAAAATGGTGTCAATTTTTACACCACTTTTTTCTTCGTACTCACGAAGCACTTGTCCAAATTCTCGAAATGCCCGCTCGTAGCTACTATCGTGCGCACGCTTCATATCAGCAAAATCACTATTTGCACGAGAAGCATTTTGCTTTTTTATCTCGGCATCTTCAAAACTGATATTAAACACACTTGCAATCCGATTGGTCGCAATGGTCCCTCCTGCTCGGATACGATGCATGCGCATAAGGAGTCCACTACGAGCTATGTAAAGCTTTGTTGAGACAGCGCCAATATCAATAACAGCCATATTTGCGTCCTTCTGACTATACAGTGCCCTAATGGTACTAAAGCATTCAATCTCAGTTGGTGGCTGCTCAATCCCGGCAAATTGCATAAGGATCTTGAAGCGATCAAGGGCGGCATTTTGGATAGCAGCAATCAATACATCACGGCGCTTTGGACCATCGGTCTTCTCTTTCTTATCTTCAGGCATTTCTACCTCGGCCCAATCGAGAGTAACCTCACTTAATGAGGCCGGGATTACCTTGCGGGCCTCGACGCGCACAAGCGCTGCGATGTCTGCATTTTCTTCTGCTTCAATGCTAACATTGGTGACAAAGCTTGACGAGAGTGGCATCGCAAAGACGGCGCTCTTAGCAGAAACTGCAGACTCACGTAACACATCAACAAGTGCTTCCTGCTCCTGCTTAGCAGTAAGCACTACTGATTCTCCTATTTGCTTCTGTGCATATGGGCCAAGCTGGAGCTCACCATATGTTGAGAGTGTGACCACACCCTTCTTATCCTGTAATTCAACAACCTTGATTGATGAAGAGCCGATATCAATACCAACGACACCTGCCGAAGCAGTATTGGATGAGGTGAGTGACGCGAGGATGTCCTTGAAGCTCATACTATGTGCACATTCTAGCATGCTCATCCGCTATACTAGTGACCAGTGTTGAAAATAGTGACTAATCTTCTCGACCTTCTCTACCCACCACGGGTGGCCGAATTACTCATCCGTGAAGCAACAGAAAACAATGTCGCTTCACTATCTGACACTAATACTCACGAGGGAATGCTGTATATACTCCCCTACCAACACACACTGGCAAAAGCGCTCGTCAAAGAAAACAAATTTCATGACAACCGTCACGCGCAAAAACTATTAGCTACTGCCTTAAATACTTGGATTGCTAGGCAGACAAAAGGTCCAATTGTTTTTATCCCAATACCTTTAAGCAAAAAGAGATTGCGCGAACGCGGACACAATCAAGTCTCTTCTATACTAAATCTCGTCTGTGACAAAGACAAGATTGTCGTATGGCCAGCTCTTGCGAGAGAGCGCGACACAAGACCACAAACAGAACTCGAGCGAAACGAGCGCCTCAGAAATGTAAAAGGTGCTTTTGCCTATAGAGCTAAAAGTGTGCCGAAAGCAAATCATTTTGTACTTATAGATGACGTTGTGACTACAGGAGCGACCTTGAAAGCGGCGCGAGCGGCGCTCGCGCCGCACCTACCAGTGGGTAGCACCCTCACCTGCCTTGCTCTCGCACACTAACAAGAGCACCCCCTGATAATTCTTGGTACAATATATACGTATCAACATAAACATACATACACTATGGATCAAGCAGCATTGCGACAGACAGTTATCGATTTCTTGAATCAGCACCGAAAGGCGGTGTTCTCGATTCTTGACGACGATGGACTCCCGACGACGTCGCTTATGCTGTACGTCATCGACGACGAGATGAATGTGTACTTCGGCACACGGAAAGCATTCCGAAAATACCGACACATTCACAAGCACCCCGTCGTGGCTCTCTCAGTTATCCAAGAAGTACTCGACCCGCTCCAAGTAGTAGACCTACGTGGCGAAACGGTCGAACTCACTCCGGAAGAAAAAGAATCAGCGTACGCGTTCTTCAAGAGCAAGAACCCGTCAAAATACTACGTGGAAGGAGCAGAAGATTACGTCATGTTTAAACTCACACCTCACTTTGTCCGCTGGCTCGATGCAGAGACTGGTGAACTTACCATCACAGACTTAGAGCACGTGAAGTAATTAGCGAAAAGCGCCGAAACGCTGCACGTTTCGGCGGTTTATTGCGGAGAGTATGGGATTTGGTCACAAATAAATTTTCTACGAAAATTTTTTGCGACCCCGACTCGGCGACAGGCCCTCCTCGCCAGCTCGTCGTCTTGTATACCGCCTCCGTCTTCGACCTAATTTTCAAGGAGTGAAACGACTATGAAAATGGAAGTGCCCTTGTGGTGCAATCCCATACTCTCGAGCAGACGGCAAAAGGCGCAAACGTATTCACGTTTGCGCCTGCCGCTGCGGAGAGTATGGGATTTGAACCCATGAGGGCTTTTAGACCCTGCCTCGTTAGCAGTGAGGTGCTTTCGACCACTCAGCCAACTCTCCATACAATTTAACAATTCAATATAAAATTGTGTCCGAAAGAATACCATAGTTTATCCAAATATGAAAAAGTCGCGGGAATGGTTACCCGCGACCCCTTTGCCTTTACGCCGTCGGAACTCGACGACGATTGGCAGGCTCCTTGAGCTCGCTCACGAGACCCGTGAGATACAGGAGCCTGATGAACCAGGCGCCCGGATCGAACTGCCACCATTTCCGTCCGAGCCGCCAGTGAGCCGACGACACGTGGTGGTTGGCGTGCCATGCTTCCCCGACAGTGATAAGCCAGAACGGGAAACCGTAGAGCCAGCCGAAGTTAGTGGCATAGTTGTCGACCCGTGTCCCATACACATGGCCAGCCGAGTTCACGATCCAGGTGGCATGATACTGGATCATGAGTCTAGCGAAGCCGATAACGAGCAGTCCACCGATGATGTCGCCGAGATACCAACCGATGAAAGTTGGCACGACGAAGGCCATCAGCGGAATGAGCCACGCGATATTGCGATGGTGCCACCGCATTACTTCGTTGGCGACGCCGCTCTTTTCAGAGCGTTGGAAGTACCGCTTCGGCGGTGGTCCGAATCCCGAAGGATAGAGGAGCCACCCCATGTGCGCATGGAAGAAGCCATCGAGTGGAGAGTGCGGATCTTCTCCCCTGATATCTTCCCGCTCATGGTGCATGAAATGCTTCGCACTCCACCACAAGACCGATCCTTGTCCCACCATCGAGTGACAAAACGCGAGTGCATACGCCACCGGGCGACTGGTAACGAATGCCTGATGCGTGAAGTAGCGATGTGCCCCGACCGTGATGGCCAAGTGGCCAACAAAGAAGTAAGCAACTGCCGCCACGACGATTATGAACGTGGCTTGTGCAAACGCATACCACACCCCAAGCAGCCCCAGTCCGTGCACCAGCACGAAGTAGGAGACGTATGGGAGTGAAAGCGATTCTTGTTTCGTCTCCATCTGAGACCTCTGCGTTATAGGCCTCAGCAAGAAAGACCTTTCCGAGCACACGGTACCGCGTTTACATAGACAAGTAAATACCTTCGCCACAACCCTTCCCTTGCCAAGCTATGGCACCTCTGCTATATTGTTCGTGTATGCGAACTTTACCTACCACCGGTCGTCGCATGTCTCCTACTCGCGAAGATTACGTACGAGCCATCTACCTCCTACAAAGCGCGGGTGAAGACCCTGGGATTATTCAGATTGCCAAGCGTCTCAACTTAAGCAAATCGACGGTCTCAGAAAGAATCAAGGAACTCACCAAAGACGGTTACACCATTTCGGCTCCCTACTCCACCATTTCGCTCACCAAACGCGGTCACGAACTCGGGAAAAAAATGACGTACAAGCACCGCCTCATTGAAGTCTTCCTGCACCAGACACTCAAACTTCCTCTCGAACTCATTCACGAAGAAGCGGAACGTCTCGAGCACGCCTTTAGCGATGAAGCCGTCGAACGCTTGGCGACATTTCTCAAACACCCAACTCACGACCCCCACGGATCACCAATTACTCATTAAAAAATTATTAATCTCACACATATGAAACAATTTATTACCCCCGCTTTAATAGTAATTATTCTCGCTGCTTTAGCCTACACCGGCTTCGAAAACCGCCAATCGCAAGAGCTGGGAGTTACTCCTACGACTAATGAAAAAATTGTCGCTCTTTCGACTTTCACCATTATTGCTGACATGGTGGCTGAAGTCGGTGGTGACAAGGTTGAGTCAATTTCACTCACCAAACCTGGTGCTGAAATTCATGGCTACCAGCCAACCCCGGACGACCTCGTCCAAGCTTCAAAGGCTGACATTATGTTTGAAAACGGAATGAACCTTGAAGTCTGGACACAAAAATTAAAAGCGGGACTTCCTGACATGCCAATCGTCCGCGTGAGCGAAAATGTCGAAGTCCGCAGTATCGCTGAAGACGCCTATGCCGGCAAGCCAAACCCACACGCTTGGATGTCTCCAAAGCAAGGTCTCATCTATGTAGAAAATATTCGCAAAGCCCTCGTAGCACAAGCACCTCAGCATGAAGCGTACTTCAATGCACGAGCAGAAGCGTACTCAAACGAAATCCGTGCTGTCGACCAAGAGCTAAAGACTGAACTTGGCAAACTACCAGAAAGCAATCGCGTACTCGTGAGCTGCGAAGGCGCTTTCTCCTACCTCACGAATGACTACGGTCTTGAAGAACAGTACCTCTGGGCCATCAACTCTGAATCACAGGGTTCACCGCAACAAGTCGCCAAGATTATTGGTGTCGTAAAAGAAAAGCAAGTACCGGCAGTCTTTTGTGAAAGTACCGTCGAACCACGCATCCAGCAAGAAGTTGTAGCAGCGACCGGAGCCAAGCTTGGTGGCACACTCTACGTTGACTCTCTCTCACCGAAAGACGGTCCGGCTTCAACGTACCTTGAGATGCTACGACATACCGCAAAGACTATTATCAGCGGACTGACAACCGAATAGTATGCACGAAACCGTTATCGAAATGCGTGGCGTAAATGTTCGCTACGGAAACAATCTTGCCCTCAAAGACGCCACCATTAGTATTCCTCACCACTCGTTCACGGGTGTGATTGGGATGAACGGCGCTGGCAAGTCGACACTTTTTAAAGCCATCATGGGTCTTGTTACGCCTGAAAGCGGCACTATCAAAATCTGTGGTGATGACCCAAAGACTGCACAGAAGCACGGTCATGTGGCCTACGTTCCACAGAACGAACTTGTCGACTGGGACTTCCCTGTCTCTGTCTACGACGTGGTCATGATGGGTCGTATCGGCACACAAAATATTTTCAAAACTGCTTCGGCTGCAGACCACGACGCAGTTAAAGAAGCACTCGAGCGAGTCAACATGACCAACTTCAAGGAGCGTCAGATTGGCGAGCTATCTGGCGGACAAAAGAAGCGTGTCTTCGTCGCGCGTGCACTCGCACAAGGAGCAGATATTCTTCTTCTAGATGAGCCATTTGCGGGACTCGACGCAACGACCGAAAAATCTCTCATTGCGCTTTTCATTAAATTGAAGGAGGACGGCAAGACTATCATCCTTGCGACTCACGACCTCCTCTCACTCCCCGACACTTGCGACCATGTGGCACTCGTGAAGTCGACGATTATTGGCTTTGGACCAACAAAAGAAATCTTTACTCGGGAGCTCGTCGAAAAAACCTTCGACGGATCACTTAACCACGTTCACTTTAACTAACGCGTATGGATATCATTTCATTTTTTGTAGAGCCACTGCAGTACGCGTTTATGTTTAAGGCGGTTGTGGTAGCGACGATTGTTGGTGTTGCTTGCGCTATCCTTTCTTGTTTCCTTGTTCTCAAAGGTTGGTCTCTGCTTGGTGACGCGATTTCACATGCCGTTCTTCCGGGTGTGGTGCTTGCGTACATGATTGGTGTACCGTTTGGTCTTGGCGCATTTACCTTTGCCATGCTCGCCGTGACCCTCATTGGATTTATCAAAAACAATACAAAGATTAAAGAGGATGCCGTGATGGGAATTGTGTTTACCACCCTCTTCGCGCTTGGACTGATGCTTATTTCAAAAATTATCAGCTCCGTCGACCTAACACATGTACTCTTTGGTGAAGTGCTTGGTATCTCTGACAACGACGCGTGGTACACCTTCATCATTTTGACTACGGTATCCTTGGTGGTATTGGCCTTTCGCCGTATCTTCCTCGTCTTCTGCTTCGACCCAACCCATGCTCGTGCTCTTGGCTTGCCAGTGACACTCATTCACTACACATTCCTATCACTCTTGGCAATTACCATTACCGGTTCAATTCAGACAGTGGGTATCATTCTCGTCATTGCGATGCTTATCACACCAGGTTCGACCGCTTTCCTTTTGACGAAGAAGTTTTCGAACATGCTTCAAATTGCCGTTGCAATTAGTGTGGCAAGTTCACTCATTGGTGCGTACTCTAGCTACTACTTCAATATTGCTACCGGTGGCACGATTGTCTTTGTACAAGGCTGTGTCTTCTTGGCAGTGTTTCTCTACCAGACAATTCAGGCAACCAAAAAGAATCGTGAGCAGGCGCGAGCTCTGACGGTGTAAAAAGAAAATGGGCGGAGACCTTTGGTCTCCGCCCATTTCTTTTACTTTTTCTTCTTAATCACACTAGCTACCGCCTTCACCAGGCCCGGCGTCATCACTGATGGAATCACCTCCATTGCTGTTGGTTTCTTCACGAGTGAAGCAATTTTCTTAGCGGCCTCAAGCTTCATATCATCTGTGATTTCATTCACTTTGTTATCAAGCGCGCCACGGAAGATACCGGGAAACGCAAGCGAGTTGTTTACCTGATTAGGAAAATCAGAACGTCCAGTGGCAATCACCGCTGCACCAGCTCGCCGTGCGTCCTCTGGCATAATTTCCGGAATCGGATTGGCAAGCGCAAACACAATTGCATCCTTGGCCATTTTTTCGATGTGCGCTCCAGCAATCGTACCCGGGCCAGAGACACCAATAATGACATCAGCTCCCTCTACCGCCTGCATAACATCCCCTTCGATTTTTCGCGGATTGGTTGCTTGCGCAAGTTCACGTTTGTAGCCATCGAGCGCTTGGCGGCCGGCCACAAGTGCACCCTTAGAGTCAGTCACGATTACGTCAGTAATGCCGGCTTTCATAAGTAAGAGCGTAATCGCGCGGCCGGCCGCCCCTGCCCCCACCACGACCACTTTCAGGCTTTCAAACTTTTTCTTTACTACCTTAGAGGCATTCAAAAGTCCAGCCAAGACCACAATCGCAGTCCCATGCTGATCATCATGCATCACCGGAATGTTGAGCTCAGCCTTAAGGCGATTTTCAATATAGAAACAATTTGGCGCGGAAATATCTTCGAGATTAATACCGCCAAAGCCTGGAGCGATTGCTTTTACCGTCGCGATAATTTCTTCCGGATCTTGTGTATCGAGCACAATCGGAAACGCATCGACATTTGCCATCTCTTTGAAAATCGCACACTTTCCTTCCATCACCGGAAGAGCTCCAAGCGGGCCAAGGTTACCAAGTCCCAGGACCGCAGAACCATCTGAAACCACCGCTACGGTATTACCCTTCAGTGTATACTCACGAGCTTCTTGCGGCTTCTTCGCCAGATGAAGCGATACTGCACCTACACCCGGTGTATACATCGTACTCCAATCATCTTTTGTCTTAAGCGCACCCTTACTCTTCACCTCAAGCTTTCCCTTGAGCTTTTTATGAAGCACAAGTGCCATCTTATTAAAGTCTTTCTTTGTTTCTTTTTTTGGTGATGCCATAACAAATATGTGAACAGTTAGTATACCTGACATCTCTCTATACGAAAAAACGACCAACATGTTTCACCATGTGGTCGTATTGTGGGTGGCGGGCGCGCATGAGGCGCGCCCGCTCTCCCTCTTTGCCTCAGCTCTTGACGCGAATGCCGGCCGCGACAGCCATCGCACCCCGCCGGTCCATCCCGGGTTTGAGCGGATTCGGCTTCGGTCCGGACTGCGGACGAAAGTCGGCCGAAGTGACCTTCGGCTTCGCGGCGACGAGAGGCTTGTCAGCGACATACCGCTCAATGACCTCAGCACCGAGCTTGCCATTATGTTCGATCATCTTGAAGCGGAATGAATCCCCTTCAATCGGATAATCCGAACAGACATTTTCCGGCACGTTGTTGGCATGCAGGAAGACGTCAGCCATGCCGGGCTGGCTGGTCACTTCGAGGAAGCCGTAACCCTTGTCGGTGTTGAAGAACTTCAACACACCGACCGCAATGGTACCGACCTTGAGTTGCGGCTTATTCGGCCGGGCCTGCGGGCGCAAACCTTCGTGACGACGCTCATGACCGGGCTTGTTCGGCCGGGCCTGTGAGCGAGTGGACGAATTGCCGCCTTCGAGCGAAGAAATGTGCTCGACGCCCGACCGACCCTTCTGCTCGCTGATGCTGAACTCCACGGAGGCACCTTCGAGCATCTGCTCGACCGAGAAGCCCGACTTTTCGACCGCGCTGATGTGAACGAACACGTCGTTCGCACCCTCACATTCGATGAAACCGAAACCCTTGGTGGAATTGAAGAACTTAATTTTACCCTTGGCCATGTAGTGGGCCCTCCGTGGTTAGAAAAACACCGCCGTGTGCGATGCCAAAACATAATGTCATAAATTTAATAAAAGTCAATAAATTTATTTCTTATGCCTCTCCTCTACTGTTACAATACATATCTGTATGAAACTCACCGATCGGCTCAAAGTTCACTTTCGTATCGACATCACTCATGAGAAAGCTTTGAAGCGCCTTAACATCGATACCGTCAGTGATCTTCTCTACCACCTCCCTGCCCGCTACGAGGATATCACCGATGTCCAATCAGTCGGTGGGCTGGTAAAGGGCCAGGACGCGGTTGTGTACGGACAGCTCTCCGGACTCAAGACCCGCAAAGCGTGGAAAAGCAAAATGCCAATTGCCGAAGGCTACGTCGAAGACGGTTCCGCCAAGATACAGGTGATGTGGTTCAACCAACCGTACCTCGCCAAGATGTACCAGAACGGGATGTATGTGAAGCTCGCTGGTAAGGTCGCCGGTACTGACGCGAAGCTCTATCTTTCCAACCCAGAAGTCGAACCCCTCGATGCACTTCCAATCGACCGACACGATTCTATTTTCAAAGGAACCGAAGGGTACGACGACACCCTCTACCCTGTCTATCGCGAAACGAAAGGCATTACCTCGAAGTGGGTGTACCACACAGTCTTAAAATGTTTTGAGAAAGGCGTGCTCGATGACGTACGAGACCCAATCCCGGCTGAGATTGTAAAGAAGTACAACTTACCGGAACTTAAGACAGCGTTTGTTTGGATTCACTCTCCAAAGAAAGCTGAACATGCCGCCAGTGCGCGGAAGCGCTTCGCGTTTGAGGAGGTGTTTTATATTCAAGTACGGAAGGCGCAAGAACGCGCGGCAGTGAGCGCCGCCACCACTTACACCTTCAAAACCACCAAAGACCACGTGGATGCGTTTGTCAGTCGCTTCCCCTTCCCGCTCACTGCCGCGCAAGACAACGCCATCAAAACTGTCTTGGGAGATTTTTCTGGCGCCCATGCGATGAGTCGTCTTCTTGAAGGAGATGTAGGAAGTGGCAAGACCGCTGTCGCTGCGACTACCGCATACGCAGTTGCCACCTCTCGCCCACCCGAAGGACTCGGCAAAAAATTAGAATTTGGAAATCTCCAAGTCGCATACATGGCGCCGACGGAAATTCTCGCCAAGCAACACTTTGAGAGTTTTATCGAATATTTTAAACATCTTCCGATTCAAATCGGTCTTATTACTGGTAGTGGTTGTCAAAAGTTTCCTTCGAAGACCAACCCCAACAAACCAACCAACATATCAAAAGCTCAACTTCTCAAGTGGGTAGCAAACGGCGAGATTCCAATTCTTATCGGAACCCATGCGCTCATATATAAGAGCGTAGAATTCAAACATCTCGCGTACGTCATCATCGACGAACAACACCGCTTCGGTACTAATCAGCGCAAAAAGCTCGCCAAGAAAGACGCACGCCTCCCGCACCTTCTCTCGATGACCGCGACGCCAATCCCTCGCACCCTTGCCCTCACCATCTACGGTGACCTTGATATTTCACTACTCGATGAAATGCCTAAGGGACGCAAGCCAGTGATCACCAAAATCATCATGCCGGCAGAAGTCGATAAGATGTATGACCACGTCCGCGATGAACTCGCGAACGGTCGCCAAGCGTACGTGATCTGCCCGCGCATCGACGAACCAGATCCAGACAAACAAATGGCGGTAAATTCAAAGAGCGTGATTGCAGAAGCGGGTCGATTGGAAAAAGAAATATTTTAATAGGGCCGCCCAGGCGCCCGCCCCGGCAAAATGACCCCAAAAGAAAAAGACCAGATTATGGCCGATTTCTACGCACACAAGATAGATGTGCTTGTGGCGACATCAGTAGTCGAGGTCGGCGTGAACGTACCAAACGCCACCAACATCATCATCGAAGGCGCTGAGCGCTTTGGTCTCTCTCAACTCCACCAGCTTCGTGGACGCGTCTTGCGCGGCACACATCAGCCGTACTGTTTTGCTGTGACCGAAAGCAAGAGTGAAAAGACGCGCGACAGGCTCAAAGCACTCGCGACTGCCAAGAATGGTTTTGAGCTTGCCGAACACGACCTCACCTTCCGCGGCAGTGGCGAACTCTACGGTGCCAAGCAGTCTGGTCTCTCCGACCTCGGCATGGAAGCGATTAAAAATATCAAGCTCGTCGAAGCCGCTCGCAACGAAGCCCGCCATCTCGTTGAAACTCATCTAGACTTAGCTCGTGCTTTCCCGCTCATCGCCAAGCGGATTGCGAAGATTGGTGAAGATTTACATATGGAGTAACTTTCAGGCGGCCACTACGTGGCCGCCTGATTTATTTGACAGTATCCAACTGATTTCGTACGTTTAATGCAGAAGCACACGAAATACGGAGGGAATCATGCTTGTATTAAAAGATACCCGACCCTTCGATAGTGGTCGCATAGTGATTATGCTTTGGGACGATTGCCCTGATGGAGCAAACGAAGAGGACAGTCACTTCTTTCCTGGATATCTGGAAATATTTATCTTTGGCACAGAACGACATTCGACCTTTGGCTTTGGCCACTGGCACACGACATTCGTCTGTCCCAAGGACAATCTTCTGGGCATTTCGGAATTCGACAACGATTTTCTACTAGTGGAATTACCCAGAGGTGCCGGCTTTGCTGACATCGAAGTCGGCGAAGCAAATCTTCGTAATCCTGGGACACCTAAACATCCAGCAGCATTGGTGGATTTCGAACACCCTGACGGAACATCTATCACTAAAGCATTCGTGCTCATGGCTGATGGAGTCATCGCTGAAATTCCAGACGAAACACTGCACTAGGAGAGACCGCAATGACACGCCCATTTCAAAGTGTCGTCCTCACTGGATATATCGTCGATATCAAATATTTGGACTCGTGTCCGCCAGGGAAATATCTCCTGGCGGAACATGGCTACTACGATGGTTACTACAAAATAATCGTGACCGTCACCAAGGATAATCTCTCGGTAACCGAGCAAATGCGCGAGCTGTTCATGATTCGTCCCTACGGCGACCCTTCTGAACATGGGACTCTGAAGTTTGGTGATACCATGGTCATACCTCTTGGTGCCAACCAAAAAATCCTTCACCTCGTCACCGGGTGCAAGCACCTACATATTGGCCATGAACCAGCTGATTTTGACCTCTTGCTCTTCCTCCTCAGCACAGAACAAGAAGCCGATTACGGATCAGCTTGGATACTCCTCAAGCATGACAAGGAAGATATCGTCAATTCTGTTTTCGGATGAACTGCGGCTCCCAAGCAAGCTTGGGAGCCGCAATTACGTTGACATCTCCCCCATATGCGCTACCCTTGTCTTCGGAAAAGATTCAACTTCACAAGTGAGGGAATAGATGACTAAGACAATTACCATGCCAGGGACAGAAGTCATTGTCGTGAGACGTGAAGACAACCCTGCAGCCGAAGAAGCCAACCAGCAGTTTCTCCAAAACGGCTACTGGGAAGTTGTCGTTGTGAGTAACGGCAGTAACCCACTGTTCCCATGTCTCATGTGGCGCATCCTGCTCGTGACACCCCATCCTGATTTTCAGATGGAACCGTATACGGAAAATGATCACACGGTCGTACCTGTGGACGCTGACACCGAAATCAAGCGGGCCGAAACGCTCATTGGCGAAGTTCCCACGAGTAACGGGAGCTGGCCTTGCTCCGGACTCGAACTGCACCTTTCATCGAAGCGAGGAGAACAAAAAGCGTTCTTCTCATGCGCACCACTTGCGACCAAACCACCAGTTGGTTCGGTCATCCAGTGACACGGGCGGCACATGTTTCCATGTGCCGCCCTCACTCGTTTATATACTTGACTTTTATGACTTTTCTGTCATTATTACAAAAGAACAAATCTGTTCCAACCGCAGCTACGGAGACCAACCATGCGGACTACCCTCGAGACCACCGTCACCCGCGAAAGCACCATTCCCCACATGCATGCGCAGGCGCATGATTTGCCCGGATTCCCGGGCGTCATGTGCATCGACATCATCAACAAGGGGAACCGTCACGTTCCGAGCAATCTCCAGCATGCCATGCTCGTACCGAATGGGGTGGACGCACCGAAGCTCGGCAGCGACCGCACAGTCTATCCGGTACCGGCGGACTACGACAAGGTCGACATCCTGATATCCATCGGAATCTTCAACGATTCTGACCATGTCGCGATGCAGATGAACATCAGCATGTCGGACGGTACGACCATGGTCCACAACCACGTCGCCTGTCCGTTCCTCTAGACCGAAGCGAGAGCTTCACCAAAAACGAAGGCGGTGCCCACGGGTGCCGCCTTTTCCTATACATAACGAATGCGGCCGCCAGTGGAATTCTGGCGGCCGGAGGATGTTTTGAGGATTCTGACCCTCTGAGATTATGGCAAGTGGGTTAAGCTCGCTCAGTGTCGCTCTCTTGGCGACATCTTAGATACCCGTCACCCCCTTTCTGCTAAGAGGTTGCCTCCGGTTTCGACAAGTTGTTGATGTCGTGGTCCATAGACACTCCTTCTAGCAAGGGGAAAATTGGTGGGAGAACTTGGTCCTTGCTACACCTTTTATACGCCGAAAATAATTTCGGCGCAAGGATGCTTTGTGACAAATTGTCCGTCCTCCTGGACTCGAACCAGGGACCACAGAGGTATATCTTCGATACAATTTCGCTTCGCTCGGAAATGCCCAGTGTCCGTGTGCCTGGACTCGAACCAGGGACCACAGAGGTATAAGCTCTGCGCTCTAACCAACTGAGCTACACACGGACACTACTCACTTCTCTCGCTCGGCTCACTGTAAGCTCTGCGCTCTAACCAACTGAGCTAAGGACGGGTTGGTGAGTGACACTATACCAAAACTATGAGCTAAAGAGAAACTGTGTGAAGACACAATTTTTACATACCTCAAACTGCTATACTTAAGCTGCATGAAGCGGTTTTTGCGACACCGGTTTTTCTATATAAGTATTGCTCTTATTCTTATTGGAGCAATGGTTTTGATGATGTACTTTTCTGGTAGAAATAACGATGAAGGAATTGTTGTCGCTACTGTTGATAGTGGTGTGGTGCGTCAGCTTGTCTCAGTTTCTGGCGTTACCAAGGCCAAGCAAACTGCCGACCTCTCTTTCCCTACCCCTGGCTATGTCGAATCGATCCTCGTTGAGGTCGGTGATGTTGTTGAAGCTGGAGACATTCTTCTCACCATGGATGCTGATGCCCTCTTGGCTGACAGACAAGAAGCTGTGGCTGCTCTCACCAAGGTAAAGTCTGAAAAGCTCGAACTTCTTACTGGTCCACAAGCCGAAAGTCGAGCTGTCACATCTGAAACAGTAGCACTCAAAGAACGCTCCCTCCAAACCACCAAAGAAACTGAGGCAAAGAAAGTAGAGAATGCACTCGCAGCACTTCGCTCCGCATCTCTTACCGCTTTCTCAAATGACGATAACGAAGACGCCACTCCCCCAACTATCTCAGGGACATACACCTGTGATGCTGAGGGTATCTACGAAATCGAAGTATACAACTCTGGCTCTTCCTCTGGATACTCATATCGACTGTCAGGTCTTGAAACTGGGGTCTACACCGCGTCGACACTTCAAGCAATCCCTCTTGGCGACTGCGGATTACGCATTATATTTGATGCAAATTCATCTTACGGAAATACCACCTGGTATGTAGAAATCCCAAACACCACCTCAGATGCCTACATCACTTACAAAAACGCCTACGAACTAGCTCTGACCCAGGCATCGACTACCATCGCACTTGCGGAACAAGATCTCGCACTTGCTAAGGCTAGCGCCACAAGCAACAACGCCCCTGCGAGAAGCGAGGCGCTCGTCCGCGCAGACGCTTCTATCGCACAGGCTGAAGCCCGCCTTCTCAGAGTAGAAAGTGAACTCGCCAACCACACGCTGCGCGCACCATTTTCAGGTACTGTCACGAGTCTTGATATTGAGGAAGGTGAGATTGCTGGTACTACTCCTATCATCACCGTCTTAGCCCAGAGCGCTTTTGAAATGACCGCGCGCATTCCCGAAATTGATGTGAGCAAGGTTGTTGTCGGACAAAAAGTCGACATGCTCTTTGATGCAAAATCAGATGAAGTGATTACCGGTACCGTCACGTTCGTCTCTTTAAACGCCACCGAAATTGACGGTGTTGCCTACTTTGAAGCATACATTTCTTTTGACAGCACTCCATCTTGGCTACGAAGCGGCCTCAATGCTGATATCAATGTCATCATCTCAGAATCTGATACGACACTTCGGCTTCCAAAACGTTTTATCACTACCACTGACGGAGTATCCTCTGTGCTAAAGCGAATCGGTGAAGAAACCGCCACCACTACCGTCACCGTGACCCTTGAGGGGAACGACGGCTTTGTGGCAATTACCGGACTAACAGAAGGCGACATTGTAGTCGCTCCATAGGCCTATGCGTAATCTCCGCATTGGGTTCCTGCTCGGACTACGTCAGATTCAGCGTGCCAACAAATGGACTACGGCGCTCATCATTTTTGTGATGATGCTCACCTTCCTCAATCTCATCGCTGTCTCTGGTGTACTCGTTGGTCTTATTACTGGCGCTGAGCGTGCCGTACGTGCAGAATCTCTTGGAGACATCGTGCTTAGCGAAAAAGGCGGTGAAGACGCTATCTTGGAAACCGAGACAGTCCTTCGAGAACTCGAAGCATTTCCGGAAGTCACCGCCCATAGTGCCCGCCTTGAAGGTGGTGGTGTCCTTGAGGCAAATTACAAAGAACGTCGTGACCTCAAAGGAGAGCGCGACACAGCCTCAGTCATTGTGACCGGTATCGATCCGGTGCAAGAAGAAGCGTTTTCCAATCTCAGTAGCAACATTATCGACGGCGAATATCTCGACCCAAACGAGGAAGGCTACATCCTTATCGGCGCCTACTACACGAAAGAATTCGCTGACCAGTTTGGTGATATTTTTGATTCTCTTGAAGACATCAAACCAGGCGTGACGGTACGACTAACTGTCGGCGATGTATCAAAGGAACTTATTGTGAAAGGTATCGTACAGTCAAAGGTGGACGAAGTGTCTCTCAACACCTACATTCCTGAGCGAGAGTTTCGTCGTCTCTTTGGGAAGCAAGACCGTAATGCTGACCAGATAGTTCTTCGAGTTGCTCCTGACACCACAGATGCTGAGGTGAAACAAGCTCTCGTCGCGAGCGGACTCGACGCGTACGCAAAGATTCAAACCTTTGAAGAAGGTAAGCCGAAATTCATCACTGACATCAAGAATACGATGAATCTCCTTGGTACCTTTATTAGCTCTATCGGCATCGTCGTTGCGTCTATCACTATCTTCATTATCATTTTCATCAACGCTCTCTCACGAAGGCGGCAAATCGGCATCCTCAAAGGTATCGGCATCGAACGACGAGCGATTGAAATCGCATACGTCTTGCAAGCGGCGTTCTATGCGATACTCGGCTCAGGACTTGGAGCACTCCTTACCTACGCGTACCTAGTGCCTCGTTTTGAAAAGAATCCGATTCACTTCCCTTTTAGTGACGGTATCTTGGTGGCGCCAGTGGAGGAAACCTTCATTCGTTTCTTGATACTTTTCACCGTAACACTAGCCGCTGGCTTCTTCCCCGCCTGGCTTATCGTGCGACAGAATACCCTTAACTCAATTTTAGGACGTAAATAGTATGGAAATTATTAAAGGAACAAATATTCATAGAAAATTCGGCAGTGACGATCTTGTCACGCACGTTCTTAAGGGTATCGATGTCTCTATCGAAGAGGGTGAATTTGTCGCCATCATGGGCAAGTCAGGTGCTGGTAAATCAACACTCATGTACCAGCTCTCGGTTCTTGATGAGCCAACCGAAGGCACTGTTCTCATCGACGGTACTGATGTCTTTGCACTCGACGAAGAAGAACGTACCGCCTTTCGTCTCAATACCCTTGGCTATGTGTTCCAAGATTACGCCCTGGTCCCCGACCTCACCGCAGAAGAAAACGTCATGCTTCCACTTCTGATGCGCGGACTCGCCTGGGAAGAAGCGAAGAAGAGTGCGCGTGAGGCGATTGACGCCGTGGGGCTTCCTGGCAAATATCCCAACCTTCCAAGTGAACTCTCTGGAGGTGAACAGCAGCGTGTCGCCATCGCGCGTGCACTAGCCGGCAAACCAAAGATTCTCTTCGCCGACGAACCAACCGCCAATCTTGACTCAGTGTACGGCAAACAGATTATTGAACTCATCACCTCCCTCAATCGCGACTACGGCCAGACTGTGGTCATGGTCACGCATGAGCACGAGTACGCCATGGGTTGTAATCGCATCATTCAGATGGAAGATGGAAAGGTCACGAACATTGAGCACCTGAGAAAATAAAAGAGCGGACGCCTACGGCGTCCGCTCTTTTATTTTCCCTTACGCCACTGCGCTACTAGGGTCTCCTGCTTCTCTTTCGTGTCCATACTTTTCCTTGAAGGCATCTTTGATTTCAACACCATGTTGTTTCAAGAGTGCTTCATACTCTTCACGTTCGAGTGTTTCTACTTCAGCAAGCTTCTTTGAGATAGCGTGAAGTGCATCAATGTGAGTTGTGAGTGCTTCGCGAGCTTTCTCCTTCCCTTCTTCAATAATGCGAGACACCTCATCATCAATCATCTTGGCAACCTGCGGCGAGTAACCACGATCTTCAGAATACCCACCACCAATCATGCGTCCGCCAGTACCTTCAAGTGCAACCGGACCAAGCTTGTCGCTCATACCGTACTTGGTCACCATGTCGCGAGCGAGATTGGCGATAACCTGAAGGTCATTTGAAGGACCTGTCGAAAGGTCACCAAAAATCATTTCCTCTGTTACGTAGCCGCCGAGCGTCATCGCGATATCATCAAGGAATTCTTTCTTCGTATGCATGCGACGATCTTGGTCAGGAAGCTTGAGAGTGTATCCTGCCGCGCGCCCTCGTGAGATGATAGAAATCTTCTGCACTGGATCTGCATGAGGAAGTACTGAGGCAACAAGCGCATGGCCGACTTCGTGGTACGCAGTCACAAGCTTCTCGTGCTTTGAGAGTACATGACTCTTCCGCTCTGGACCAAGCATTACTTTTTCAATTGAGCGGATAATATCAAACTGTGATACCTGCTTCCGTTCTTCACGAGCGGCGAGAATCGCCGCTTCGTTCATAAGTGAGTAGAGGTCGGCACCTGAGAAACCTGGGGTACGCTGAGCCACAAGCTCAAGGTTCACATCTTCAGTAAGTGGCTTCTTGCGTGCATGCACCTTGAGAATTTCTTCGCGGTCTTTTCGGTCTGGAAGGTCGATGGTTACACGGCGGTCAAAGCGTCCCGGACGAAGGAGTGCTGGGTCGAGTACGTCTGGGCGGTTGGTCGCTGCCATGATGATTACCTTGGCATTTGGCTCGAAGCCGTCCATCTCAACGAGAATTTGGTTGAGAGTTTGTTCGCGTTCGTCATTTCCCCCACCAACACCCGTACCACGTACACGTCCCACCGCGTCAATTTCGTCGATGAAGATAATTGCCGGCGCTGCCTTCTTGGCCATTTGGAAGAGGTCACGTACACGTGATGCACCCACACCGACAAACATCTCAACGAACTCTGAACCAGAAATTGAGAAGAACGGCACACCAGCTTCTCCGGCAACAGCACGCGCAAGGAGTGTCTTTCCGGTACCAGGAGCACCCATCATCATCACACCCTTTGGAATCTCAGCTCCAATATCAAGAAACTTCTTTGGGTTCTTGAGGAAGTCAACAATTTCTTCAAGTTCGCGCTTAGCCTCCTTGGCACCAGCAACATCCTTGAATGTTACCTTCTTGCTTCCGTCGTTTGGATCAATCATGCGCGCCTTTGATGAACCGAAGCTCATCGCTTGCATACCTGCACCTTTCACTGAACGAGTGAAAAACCAAATCACAATACCGATGAAGATAAGTGGGAAAAGGAACGGTGCAAACGCACCGAGCCAGTAGAGGAACCCAGTCTCACGCTGGACATCAATCTTAATCTTTGAAAGTTCTTCGTGTGTTACGCCAAGGTTGGTGAGTGTCTCAGTAACTGAAGCATCAACTTCTTTCTTAGCTTCTGCCGGCGTACGCGTCTCGTCCTTGTAGTCAACTTCCATTACCGCACCGCGCACGATGATAGCTTCGACTTCACCAGCCTTCACCTGCCCCACTACATCCGTGACGGCAATTTCTTCCGGCTTCACATGCTTCTCAGTCAAGTATGAGAAAACTGCTGTAATAAAGATAAGCAGGAGCACCGTGGTGAGCATGTTGTTCCAGAAATTACCTGGACCAATTGGCATCTTCTTGCCCATATCTTTGAGCTGTTGGGCTGGGTCTTTCTTCGCCGGAGGAATCGGTGAAAAAGCCTTTTCACCAGATTCCTCCGGCTTCTGCCCTTCTACCACCACCTCTTCCTCGGCAGTTTTCTTGTCTAATTCTTCGTTTTTAATGGGTTCAGTCATATGGGTCGCATTATACAGAAATGCCTTGATTTTGCGAGTAATTTGCTATAGTAATCAGTACGTGACTATGGCTACCTATCTTTCACACAAAAAAGCTCATTTTGACTACGAAGTACTCGAGACGTTCGAGGCCGGTTTGGCGCTTTCTGGACACGAGGTCAAATCCATCAGAGCCAGTCGAGGTAAGCTCGAAGGTGGCTTTGTGATTATCCGTGGTGGCGAGGCTTTTCTCGTCGGTGTGAACATAAACCCCTACCAACCAAAAAATACCCCGAAAGGCTACGACCCTGAGCGAGCCCGAAAACTTCTCCTATCTAAAAAGGAACTTGCCCACATTGAACAAAAAACAGAAACTCAAGGCTTGACGGCAATCCCGCTTAAGTTGTACAGTAATGGACGGAATATCAAGCTCGAGGTGGCCGTCGTGAAAGGAAAAAAGAAGCACGACAAACGTGAAGCTATCAAAGAGCGTGACACTAAGCGAGACATCGCTCGTATTTTGAAATCTCAATAACTTGGATATTGCAAGGTGGTCAGCGTGCTCAGAAGGAGGCGCTGAAGATACCACCTTTTTGTACAATTGGAGACCGTTTGGAGGGTAATACCATGAATAGAATGATGCTTCGCCACTCGTGCCAAAGTCACGATTCCGAAGGGCTCGCTTCACTAGCACAACAAGTCGGACAAGTCCACCGTATTACGGATGGTTACTTTGATGAGTCATCAGCCGGTGATGTCGATTTCGCAGGCACCAACGTCGAGGATTACGATCTCGACACAGGAAGCTCCAGAAGGGTCCGCAGAAGGAACGTGGACGATTCGCTCGAGGGCGACGATCTCATTCCTCGCCGCACCGGGAGACACCGTGACCTGACGGAACTCATTCGGTAAGGCACCGAGGCAAGCGAAATGGGGGCAAGACCAGCCCCCATTCCGCACCACCTTGCAGTATCTAAGTAATACGTACACCTTCCCCGGAAATTTTTCAAAAGCCTTTGAAAAATTTCCGGGGATGCTAGGCATCGACGGTGAGTCGTGTCGGTTGTGTGCAGTGTCGAAAACTGGTAATCAATTCGTTAAAAGGTTCCATTCTGTACGTGCAAACAAAGCAGTACCAAGTCCTTACGCTCGCGCGTTTGGATTCACTCCCGCATTCGCATAAGCGACCCTGCCGGATGATGCGAGTATCGTAAACGTCTCATACGCGATACCTCGTAGAATAGCCACGAGACTGTGGGTTCCATAGCCGTTGTCTGTGGAACTCGAGCTTTGTAACAACTCGGGACCTCGCTGTTTTGTTTATTCTCAAGGCGAGTGCACTTAAATTCAAAGGATAAACTACACACTGTAGACGCATAATCGCACCCTCATTCGGACGGGGGCTCATTTCCCCCCATCTCCACGAGTAAAATTAAAACCCACAGCAATGTGGGTTTTAATTTTACGAAGTGGAGATGGAGCAACAGTGCCTGCGCACTGTTGCGTTGGGAAATGAGGGTCGGAGGCATGTTTTCATTTCCTTTCCTAGAAATGAAAACAGCCGAGACGGGGTCGCGAACACTTACTAGAATTGGAACGTAGTGAACAATTATAGTTAGTGATTCGTGACCATCCCCCATCTCCACATAATATAGAAATATATGGAACATTAAAAACACCCGACGGGTGTTTTTTAAACTATTTTTTTACAGCATATCTGATTAGCACTCCTCCTGTAGAGAGCGTTCTTGACTCAAGCAGTGAGAGATTCTCAGTCGGTAGTCCGTTTTCAAACAACAACCTTCCTTCACCCAGAATCATCGGAGCAATACAAAGTCGGTACTCATCAAAAAGTCTGGCCTTAATAAGAGAGTTACAGAGTTTTCCACTTCCAAACACGAACAGATTACTCTCTCCTGCTTCTTTCAACTTCGCAATATCTGCAACAGCATCTTTTAGCACCTCTGTGTTATTCCAGTCGGCACTGTCAATCGATTCCGAGCAAACATACTTTTTCATACTGTTTACCCTATCTGCTACGGGACCAGTTTCATTTTTCCAATATGAAAACATCCCGTCATAAGTCACACTCCCATAAATAATGGCTTCGGCGGAATCGAGTTGTTCAATGCTAAATCGTTCAAGTTCATCACCATATACTGAAGTATGGAAATTCAAATCCCATGGTTCAACACCCTGAAAATAACCATCAAGAGTAATTACATTCCACATTATGAGTTTTTTCATATTAATTTAATGCTACCACAAATCAACAACCTTCAGAAAATTCGCACACTCTATTTCTAAAAGACTATATTTCACCACAAGGGCATTCCCGTTTTTATAGTCGTTTCACTCCTTAAAAACTAGGTCAACTCGGAGTAACCTACTCCACACATACACAAAACACCGAGACTGAAGTAGCGGGGTTTCCTTGTTTTTTACTCAAAATTCACACCCACAATATACCCGTCCTCCACCACCACTTCCCCAAGAAGCGACAGAGCTGATTCAACTTCCCCGATAAGCACAGAAGCTTTATCGAGATTGGCGCGAGCATCTGTTTCCTCCCTCCCCTCTGATTCAGTGCGGAGAGCTTCGGCGGTGTCGAGCTTGGTTTTAAATTCTGCCTTTGTGTCAGCAGCAATTTCCGCATCATACTTTTTTACAATCGTTCGCAGGCCATCAATTCGCTTTGCAACATCTGCCGAATGATCTTCAATACTCCATGTACCAGCTGAAAGCTCTGTGGTAATAAACATCTCATCAGAAGCCATGTCTGCAGATTCTTCAGTTGGCGTACTCTTGGTCCGGACATTCATCGCCACAACATCATCTGTCGCCTCTTCTTCTGACACTGGAGCGCTGGTAGCTATCGTGGGTGACTTTGTTTCAATTCCCTCTTGCGGTGAAGCTGAAGTGTCACTTGATTGCTCTGTGACTGTGTCCGCTACGGGACCTGTTGTCTCATCGACGATTGTCACCTCCGTGGGCTTAGTATTATCTAAAAGAAACGCAGAGGCACCAACAAGGAGAACTACAACCAAGGCCACTGGCGCTGGTCGCATAAAGAAAGATAGGAATGGACTTGGCACTGCCTTCGGCACAGATATTTCTGACACGTCATGGAAACGGGCATGCGCGAGCAAGTCTTCTCGCATACGCAGACGCGACGAATCAGCGAGCTTGAGGTGCTCGAGCTTTTTCAGATATTCCTTTGTTTCTAATTCATTGTTCATGCGTGCATTTTTTGTTTGAGTTTGGCCATGGCTCGATTGAGTCTCACCGAGATACTGTTTGAAGTTTCTTTAAGCATGCCAGCAATCTCGCGCGGTTCAAAGCCTTCAACAAAGCGAAGATAGAGCACTTGCCGGTCTCGCTCGTCCATATCATTCATAGCATCGAGCACTTCTTGGTATTCAGAAAACGTCTCTGGGCTTAGGTCACGGCTCACCGGAGCGAGACCGGCATCGAGGTGTGCATCAAGTGACTCGCTCTTTTTCTTCTTGTACCAGTCTTTAGCAAGGTTGTTGGCGATGGTGTAGAGAAGCGCTCTCGTGTTAGCAATATCCTTACCGTCGCGCACATAGAGCCAAAAACGAGTGAATACCTCTTGAGTCATGTCTTCAGCGCGCTCGACGTCAGTGACCTTCACGACACAAAAGCGAAAGATAGCGTCACTGTACGCGTCGAAGGCTTCCATGAATACTTTTTCGAGGTCCTCCTGCTTCATAAAACGATAGATACTTCTTACTCTTACACCTAAGGAAGGGCTTGGCAAGATAGAAGTGTGAGCCACTGGGGAGTGATGCATGCATCATTGACATCATATAATTTAATTGTATTATATTTTCGTGCCACTGTTCCTTGTTGCCAAGAGGGGTGATATGGCGCACACCCTGCGAATCTTGGACCGAAGGAGAGAAGAGATGAACTACACGAAACTTCACCCGTACAAATTACTCCAAGTAGCGAGTGAGAAGTCCTTCCAAGACATGATAGACGCAGGGCGAGAAGATCCCTTCTCGCTTCGCTACCATCTGTCGAATGGAAAAATTGTCGACATTGAACTGTCCGCAAAGAAGTTTCTTGAGAGCTTTCTTCGACTCACCATGGAAAACCAGCTGGTTTTCTGGGAGAATGTCGTCACTGAACTTCACACCCCTGGTGTCATGGGCAAACTCGTCAATGACGGCCGCAATGAGGTGACAATCATTCGGCTCGGCGACTCGAATGACGGTACCGTCAATCTCCGCGTCAGTCCGTAACCCCCTCCCTCCAACCCAGGGGCCGTCGACACCAGTCGACGGCCCCTTTCCCTATCCACTAGTATCTCTTAGGTGAGATATCGTATACTAGTAAGAGACCAGCCTGGAGGGAACAATGACCATCTGCACCGATATCAAATGTGCTTGCGGTGCGTCCGTACACATTGAATACAACGATGATGACGATCCGCCCGAAATAGTGACATGCGACCGATGTTCAGGAGTGGCACCATCTGAAGTAGAGCCCCTTATTGATATGTGGGATCTTACTGTTTCTAATGCAAAGCGAAAGAACCGGCATGCACAGTAACAAAAGCGGGCGGAGGACCAAGGTCCTCCGCCCGCTCAATTGTTTTTAATCAAACGCAACTGTCATAATCAAATCCTGGAAGGCGCGGTACGTGAGATCTGATTCTTCATTATATGAACCAGTCAGCATGTAGACACGTCCTTTGTAGCTCGCAAGATAAATATCTTGTTGATAGAGACCGTCAGCCTTGTAGTGGAGCGCCTTCACACCATCAAGCTCAATAATGTCAGGGGTCGCTTTAGCAAAACTAAACGACGTAAGAGTATCGTTATCCATCGCCCAGTTCTGTAAGCGTGCTATGCGACTTTCACGCTCAGTACTCGTACCAGTAGCTTGAGCATCTGCTTCATCGAGCATATACACTAATACACTGATGCCAGCCGGAGCTTCGCGAGGTTCAGTAGAATTACTAAAATCACGGTATCCTGGCGTCGTAAATAGAAGATATGATTTCTTCACCTTATCGTCACCAGCTGGTGGTTCAACGAGTGTGAATCCTTCTTCTCCTGTTGGGTACGCGAAGGAAATTCCAAACTCTTCACTCACCACAGTTTCTTTACTCAACATCTCAAGGTCTGATGGCGCGCGGACAACGTAGTACTGACTGTACCCCACAAACGCAAGGATGATAGCAATTACTACACCCACAATAATAAGTATCTTCTTATTCACGGTAAATTAGATTAAAGATATATGGAGTGAAGACGAAGCAAAACAAAGCTTCTTACCCTACTCGCCTTTGCTAAACTGTTATCTGCGCTACAATAGTAGCATGACTTCTCACACTATCTTAGTCGTCGAAGATTCTCCAGACCTCGCTGATTCTCTGTACGACCTACTTGAGATGAATGACTTCACGCCAATCATCGCCAGAAATGGAAAAGAAGGACTTGCGTTGGCACTTGAGAAAAAGCCAGACCTGGTAATTCTCGACATACGACTCCCGGACATCGACGGGTATGAGGTGTACTCACAAATCCGACAAGATGCTGCGTGGGGCAAAACCGCCAAGGTACTTATCCTAACAGCCTCTGAATCTATTGAAAATATTTCAAAAAATGTGGACCTACCGATTAAGTACGTGCTCTTCAAACCTGAGCTCAGTGTAGCTGAACTCGTAGAACACATCAAAGAACGTCTTGCTGATTAAGTGCCCGGCGGAAGCTCTAGAGGAAGTATTATCTCAAAGGTAGTACGAACATTCTCAACCGACGTAAATGTCGCCTTGCCACCTAGAACACTAACCGCCTGCTTCACAATATAGAGACCAAGTCCGGTTCCGTCAGGCACCTGTCTGACAGCATTGGCAGCTCGAAAGAGCTTTCCAAAGACACGTTCTTGATCTTCGATTGGAATTCCCATACCGTTATCTGCAACAGAAATAATAAGCTCGTCGTCTTTCCTTCCAAATCCCACATGGACCGTTCCCTCTTCTCTTGTGTACTTAACTGCGTTTGAAAAGAGGTTGGTAATAATCATCCGAAGAAGGTTTTGATCGCTCACGACAACTTCAATATCACTATCAAAAAACGTTTTTACGTCGATTCGTTTTTGGTCAATGCGATCAGCATGTTCGACAATAATGTCCTTAATGAGATCAGTGAGATTTACCTTGCTATACTCAGGCTGAAACGTTCCCAGCTCAAAGCGAGAAACCCGAAGGAAGTCATCGACGAGTAACGCCATACGCTTCGCTGATGCGAGTAGTCGGTCGATGTACTTTTTCTGGCGGTCAGTGAGATTCCCTGCATTATCTATTTGGAGCAGCTCTGCGCTCCACTTGATTCCCGCAATCGGTGTACGGAGCTGATGGGATGCAAGCGATACAAATTCTGACTTTGCATTTTCAATCTGCTTCTGCTTACTAATATCAACTAACGTAAGGAGTCCGAGGTCTTCTTTCACACTCACAAAATGAAAGAGTGAGAGAAGTGCCCAGGCTTCACTTCCGTCAGAACGGCGAACTCGGACAGTTTCATCACTCACAACAATGCGATTGTGATACTTCTCAATAAGCATATCAAGGTGATTGAGCTCGTCGCAGACAATTCTGCTAAAAACATTAATGCCTTCGACCTTTCCCTTAGGGAGACCAAGGAGACGATGGGCGGCCAGGTTCGAAGAGCGAACCTGGCCACTCATGTCGATGAGCAAGTACGGTACTGGGCTATTTTGATAGAGCTCAGTGTAGAGCTCACGCGAAGCAAAAATAAGCTTCTCAGAAAAGTTCTTTTCAACACTAAGTGAAAACTCCTCAGCTACCGCCGTATCAAAAACATTTTTACTAATGAACACAATGCAAAGCATCGCAGTCACAAGTAGTAACCCACGAACATCTATTCCTTCAAAACTAAAAAAAAGAGTGGCGAGTAAAATAAGCGCCAACAGAAGAAAGAACACGCTCCCTGCAAGGTAGTACGGTCGACGGCCAGTTGTTCTTTCGATTGGTTCTGCCATGAAGTTTTAGTGCTTTGTGAGCGCTTCGGCAATATGAGCCATTTCGCGCATCTCATCGGTGCGCATCACTACTACCTTTACCTTAGCATTATGAGTACTTACAACGCCCTCTTTCCCCACAAGGACGTCGTTTCGATTAGTATCAATATCGACTCCCAAGTATGAGAGATGATTGGTAATAAGTGTTCGAAGTTCGGAACTTCGAAGCGCTGCTGTACCAGTAAGCACAAGCACATCAACTCCCTGCAGTGAAACTGTCGCGGCCGCAATTTCCTTTTGAATTCGATACGTAAAGAGATCGAGTGCCATCGTCGCACTCATGTCACCTTTGGCGCGCCTATCAAGTAAGCGACGAATATCACCATCTCCTGCGAGTCCAGCGAGCCCACCACTCTTGTGTACATATACTGCAGCGGCGGCCGCAGACATGTCCTTTCTGCGGATAATCTCAAGGAGCGCACCGGTATCGATATCGCTTGCACGCGTCCCCATTGGCACACCAGATACAGGTGAGTACCCCATCGAAGTCTCAACACTCGCACCACTCTTTACTGCGGTCACACTCACCCCACTTCCTACATGGCAGACGATAAGCCGAACGGGGTCTTGTCCAATAATTGAATGAATATGATTCACAATCGAAGCAACAGACAGTCCGTGGTATCCAAAACGATGCACGTCGAGAGTCGCTGCATCCTCGCGATTGATACTAAACTCTCGTGCAACTGTTGGCAGAGAGGAATGAAACGCACTATCAGAAGCTGCCACAATCGGCGTCCCTGGGAATTGCTCTCGACAAAGCTGAATTTCGCTGAGAATAATTGGAATGTGTAGTGGTGCCGAATGTTCCTGATCACGGAGGAGTGCGAGATACACGTCATCGACAAGTGCATGCTTTTGGAAGGTCGTACCTGGTGCAACCACTCTCACCGCAATAGCTCCAAGCTTCACCTTCTCAGCAAGACAATACTCACGCACCGCTTTAGCAACACGCTCTAAGGCTGTTTTGAATGCCCCCGTATCTACCGACTCGCACGTTTGTTGACCGTCTTTTTTCTGAATACAGACTTCATACCCCGCATCACTTCCCTCAAAAGCAAGCTCAAGTACCACCTGACCTTCTTTGTACAAGGCGTACTTTTTTGAAGAACTGCCCGGATTTACGACTAACGTGATTCCCATACCCAATTGGTTATTTCTTGTGGATCGTCGCCGTGCTCAATAATATATGAGCGATGCTTGGCGAGTTCATCTTGGAAGAAGCTAATAATTTCGTGTGACTTATTCTTAGTAATAATACCAAGTTCATACGCATCCGCGACCGCCTCCATGGATAAGTGGAAGCGGTCGACACGATTGCGAACCATCATGTCAAATGCCGTCGTCGTTGAACCTGTCTCTTCATATCCATGCACAGAGAAACGCTTTGCATCGACTTCATAATCAAAGAGAATCTGCTTGATGGTCTGTGGGTAGCCGTGGAAGTTGATGATGACTGGTTTTTCTTCAGTGAAGTAGAAATCGAAATCATGACGAAGTACTCGCTTGTCGGAGTGTCCCATACCAAGACCAGAGAGTGACGTAATGTTTACAAATCGTGTCTTGAGCTCTGGTACATGCTTACGCAAGAGACTGATAGCGGCCAAGGCTTCAAGTGTTGGGTAATCCCCTGCGGCACTAAAGACCACATCTGGCTCATCATCGCTAGCGAACTCCCAAATCGAGACGCTCTCATACACGTCTTTCTTCGCTTCCTCAAGCGTGCGCCAAATAGGAAGTGGGCGCTTCTCACATACCATCACATTGATTTCCTTCTCTGAACGAAGCATGGTCTTAAATGCAACGAGTGCAGTGTTGGCATCCGCTGGGAAGTACACATTTGAGAACCCTCCTTGTCGCTGAAGTACGCCATCAATAAAGCCTGGGTTTTGGTGTGAGAAGCCGTTATGCTCCTGGCGCCAACCCGTTGAAGTGAGAATGTAGTTGAGTGATGGGATTTCCTTTCGCCACTTTACGCTACGTGCGATTTTGAGAAACTTAGCATACTGGTCAGCCATGCTCGCCACAATCTGCATAAACGCTTCATACGAGACAAACACGCCGTGTCGGCCGGTAAGCACATACCCTTGCATAAGGCCCTGAAGGCTGTGCTCTGAAAGCATTTCAAGCACTCGACCATCCTTCGCAAGATCCTTATCCCACTCTTTATGCGGCCAGACAAACGCGCGCTTGGTGTACTCAAAAACCGCGTGGATTTTATTGGAGTAGGTTTCATCTGGAGAAAAGAGTCGTACATTACGAGAAGATTCATTCTCTTTCATCACGTCGCGATAGTACGCGCCAATCTTCTCCATACTACTCTCCATGCCGCAGATTGGCGCACGGAGGTCGCAACATTCTTTATGAGCGTAATCATCAAGTGATGGCAGAATGAGTGGTTGGTAGTGAGGCGAGCCGCCGTGTGCGTGGGTACTGCCACCCATTCGATGTGCCTCTGACGGAACGAGACTTTGTAAGTCAGTGTCGAAAGACTCACCGTCAAACAACTCCTCAAACTTATACGAACGAAGCCAGGTCTCAAGTGCCTTGAGGTGCTCGGGATTATGCTTTGCTTCTTCTGCAATTACTTGGTGCGAGTAGTGATTGTCGGTGATGCGCTTGCCGTCGAGCTCGGGGATACTTCCCCAACCTTTTGGAGTACGGAGAATAATCATTGGCCAGATTGGATGCTCGTCTTTGTTTCCCTTCTTGGCAACACGCTGCGTATAGCGAATCGACTTGATAGCATCATCAACGGTCTTTTGCATCACTGCATGAACATCTTTCTCTACGTACGCGTCAACAATCATTGGCTTGTAGCCATAACCCTTAAAGAGGTCAACGAGCTCCTCATCACTCATGCGCCCCATGAAAGTCGGACCTGAAATCTTGTAGCCGTTGAGGTGAAGAATTGGAAGCACTGCGCCATTGGTCGCAGGGTCGATGAGTTTATTTAAGTGCCATGCGGTCGCGGTCGCACCTGTCTCCGCTTCTCCGTCACCGACGAGACACGCCACAATGAGATTGGGATTATCGAGCACTGCACCATACGAAGTTGCAAGCGAGTAGCCGAGCTCTCCTCCTTCGAGGATTACTCCTGGTGCTTCTGGGTTGCTATGGCTCGGGAAACCGTACGGCCAGCTAAACTGCTTGGACATGAGTTCAATGCCACTACCATTTCGCGGAATCCAGTCGTAATACTTGGAAAGTGTTCCTTCAAGGAAAAGGTTGGCTTGGATGGCTGGAAAGCCGTGCCCTGGCCCGAGCACAAACATCATCTCAAGCTCGTGCTCAACAATCGCTCGATTGAGGTGGGCGTAGGTGAAGTTAATACCCGGACACGTACCCCAGTGCCCTAAAAGACGTGTCTTGATATGCTCCGGCCTGAGCGGCTCTTTGAGTAAAAAGTTATCCTGAAGATAAATCTGGATAGCAGAAAGATAATCAGCAGCACGAACGTACTTTTCAAGAACTTTAGTCATACATATATTTTATCAAGAGAACGATGTTTTGACTTGTGAATTCATTGTGTAAAGAAACTTCTGCTATACTACTGCGCATGAAAGATTACGTGGTGAAAAAAAGTAGCGCTGGTCTCGGACTCTTTGCTGGACGTGATTTCAAAAAAGGCGAACTTGTCATCGAGTACACCGGCGAAGTAATTAGTGAAGAAGAAGCCCAGCGTCGTGGTGGCAAGTACCTTTTTGAACTCAACGATGAGTGGACCATCGACGGCAAAGGTCGCGAGAATACTGCTCGCTACATCAACCACAGTTGTAAGCCAAACTGTCGACCAGAACTCACTGATGACGAGAAACAGGTATTCATCTACACCAAGCGCGCCATCAAAAAGGGTGAGGAATTCACCTACAACTACGGAAGCTATTACTTCAAAATGGAAATAAAACCGCACGGCTGTCGTTGCGAATCATGTCAAAGTAAAAAAGAGTCCGCGTAGGACTCTTTTTCATTGAGCGGGAGTTTCAGCGGTGGCTTGGGCGGCCGCTTCGGCTTCAGCATTGGTGAGTGGCGCCTGACCAACTGGCTCAGTAGAGGAAGCAGTGGCGGGTGTGGACGAAGCTGTCGCTGGTGTCGAAGAACCTGTCCCCTCTATCGGGCCACCGATACCCATACCAATGAGTCCTCCATCAGGAACCTGTGGAGTATTCTGCACCGGGATTATCGATGACTCTCTTCCGGCTGCGCGCTCTTGTTCATTACGCCACGCGATGGTTTCCTCGACATTGATAGTGCCCTTGTCGGTCAATCCGATCGCTGCTGAAGCACCGACCCCGACAAGTATCATAAGCGTAATTACAATCAATTGTCTTCGACCAGTCTTTGCCTTCTTCTTTTCGGACGCAATTGGGGTCGGGGCCTTTCGCTTCACTACGGGCTCTTCTATGACTTCCTCTACCACCTTCTTAGGGGCTCGCTTTCGTGGAGCACGCTTAACAGGGGCTTTTTTCTCAGCCTCATCAGAAACTACCTTCGGCGCCCGCTTTCGTGGAGCCCGTTTTGGTTTCGAAGGTACTACCTCTGTCTCCTCTTCTGGCGACATGTACCAAGATTGTAGCACCCTCATTATCATTTCTCATAGCGATACAATGTTACTTTCGTATTTACTGCTATAATGGCCGGCGCATGACAAACACATTTCGAAAATTCTTCTTGTGGCCTACACTTATTTCTGTTGCGGCCTTTTTATTCATCTGGGCCGAAGCTGGCTTTAGCGCATTTTTGCTCGTTCTGATTTTATCCATTCTTGAAGTTACTCTCTCTTTTGACAACGCCGTTGTGAACGCTAAGGTTCTTGAGCGAATGAGCCCTAAGTGGCAACGACGCTTTCTTACGTGGGGTATCGCTATCGCCGTCTTCGGTACCCGCTTTGTTCTACCGATTCTTATTGTCAGTGTCGCAGTGTGGGCTTCCCCGTGGTTTATTACCCATCTCGCTTTTACCGACCCAGCTGAATACGGCCGGCTACTTGATTCGGTACATGGTTCTATCACAGCATTTGGTGGCGTCTTCCTCATGATGGTATCGCTCAAATACTTCTTTGATAAAGCAAAAGAAATTCACTGGATAGAAACAATCGAAAAGCATCTTGTGAAGTGGGGTCGCATTGAAGCAATTGAAATCGCTGTTGCACTCATCATGCTCACGGCACTTTCATTCGTGACACACTTTGACCAATCAGCAGTGCTCGTCTCTGGAATTATCGGTCTCATTCTCTTCGTAGTGATGGAAGGCCTCGCTGGCTCACTCTCAATCGAAAGTGAAGATGTGGCCAAGAGCGGTCTCGCCCTCTTCATCTACCTCAACGTGCTCGACTCTGCCTTCTCACTTGATGGTGTAGTGGGCGCCTTTGCACTTACGACCAATCTCCTCATTATCGTGGTTGGACTTGGTATCGGCGCGTACTTCGTACGAGCACTTACGCTCTACTTCGTAGAACAAAAGACACTGACCGAGCTCGTCTACCTCGAACACGGCGCACACTGGGCAATTCTTGGTCTCTCTATTGCCATGCTCGCCAATCTCGTCGTACACGTTCCTGAAGTAGTGACTGGCCTCGTCGGACTTGTCTTCGTCGCCTTCTCATACCGCTCGTCACTGCGTGAAATGACACACGTAAAATAAGAGAAAACAAAAGGCCGGCGCACTTCGTGCGCCGGCCTTTTGTAAGCACCTACCTACCCAAACGTCATCGCTAGTACGTAGAGGTATTACCCACCCATAACAAACAATCTATGAAAAAGCACATTTCTAAAGTGACTTTGGCAGTAGTGTTTGCAGCTGGTGCATTTCTGCCCACACTACATGTTGAAGCGGCACTCATTTCAGAGGCACGCCTCAGCGCACAACGTGAAGTCATACAAGAGGCAAACCGAACCGTACTTGAAGAGCGCCTAAAGCTCGTCCAAATGCTTCTTATCAATGCACTTGGACAAAGAGTCGAACAGCTCAAGGAACAGGTAGAAAACCAGAAGTAACGAAATGAAAAACTGGCGCCATCTGGGCGCCAGTTTTTCATTAGAGAAGAGGGTCGTACTCTGGAAAGTTTTCTTTAATAATCTGCTTCCAAGCAACGGTTTCATTTCCACTTTTTACAATATCGCTCTTATGATAAATAAGTAGAACCTTGACTGTCTTTTCTGTCTCATGGATAGCAACAATACACCGATTACCTGAAGCATGACGTGACACCTCAGTACCCACAATCTTAAACTCCGTTTTGCAGATTTTAATATCTCCGTCCTTAGAAATCAAAATTTCCTCTGCAATAGTCTTCAGAAATAACAGCTGCGGAAATGTAAACTCCAGATAGAGACCCTTTAGTGTCTTGTCCCATGCACCTTTGTACTTCCGAGAAAAGCTCTTTATGAAATACCGTTCAGTATACTTCTCAAAAACAACACGATACTTCATGCTTAATATATTTCATCAGGATTCTCTTGCCCAAAAATTTCATATGAGACGATCTCGTTTTCCTCTGCAAACATGTAGGGTAGTTGTTTGTGAGTAAAATCAACAACTTCTCCCGTTCGCTTGTGTCCCCATTTTTTTGCAATCTTTTCAATCAGCTTTTTCTCCTCTACTTTAATTGAAGAAAGACGTGTCTTTGTACCACTTCTCGTTTCAGAGATTAACATTGCTCCATCATCTGTGTTTTCGATGTTGATTTCACCACTATCGAACATCTCATCAATCACGCGAAAATACGCATCTGCGACTGGTCCGTACTTTATTTTTCGGTACGACATACCACTCATGCTCTTAAGATTTTTGTAGAACCACGCAAAATCAGCAAAGTATAGAAGCTTCGCAAGCTTGGTCTTAGTAAAACGACCGTCTTGTCGCAAAAAGGCGTGAATCATTTGCTTGTATTTTTCTATATCAGGAATCTGGTTCTGGAGAAGCTCATCTATCGTAATTCCAAAAAAACGTGACAGCTTTTCTGCTTCACTAAGAGAAAGCTCTTTAGTTCCTTTCTCAATGGCTAGATATGTCGAACGAGAAACACCAAGCTCATCAGCAATGTGTTGTTGAGAAAGTCCTCTTTGCTCTCTTTGTGCACGTATAAAATCCCCGTAAGTTGTGTGTCCCATATACCTGCATTATACACACATATGTACAAAATTCAATACATGTGTTGTGTATATATTTACACATTGAAAAATGGTAAAATAGTGTTGTCACCCCCTTCTCTAGTGAAGGTCGAGTGATTAAACGATAAATCTAAATAAACTTATGAAAAACATTCACGTAACAAAACATGAAGAAGGTTGGCAAGCTAAAGAAGCTGGTTCAAAAAACCCAATGGCAACATTCTCAAAACAAAGTGATGCAATTAATTTTGGAACAAGTTTTGCAAAACTCAACGGAACAGAGTTGTTTGTGCACGGTCGAAACGGACAAATCAGGGAACGTAACTCATTTGGAAACGATCCATTCCCACCAAAAGGTTAGGTCGCTTGAGAAGAGACTGGTTTATGTAGAGTGGGCGGAGTAGGAGGAATGATTGAGTTATAGCCACACACCAACACACGACAGAAAGGTCTCACCTTCAAAAACCACCATGCTTAGGCATGGTGGTTTTCATTTCTTATCTTTAAGACTTGGTCTACTGCTCCGAAGGCCCAGCCTTCGGAGTCAATTTTGAAATTCTATTTGTCTTTCTAGCGTATGTTCAAGATATCTCTGAATTTTTTCTCAAGCTTAGTCTTCATGCTTGAAACCTCTCCCTCATTGCCATTTAACATCTTCCATATTTTCTGCCACTCCCTATGCTTTTCATGTAAAGGAGTATTTGGAAAGTCCACTAAATAATCCCAATTCACGAGTATATTTTGATATTGCACCCTTATCGCGTCTAACTCGGAAGCCATTGTCTCGTCAAAGAAAATCTTTTTTTGACGATAGTAAGTAGAGAAATCATTCGCTTTCTGAACCAGCTCAATTTTTCTCTGATTTTTTGCAGAATCGCTATTATCACCAAAGGAAATTGGATTCATGACAGCCAAAAATGCATCGTGTGTACTCACAAGTCTTTCATATACTTCCTCTATGATTTCAAGTCTCTTCTGGTGCAGTGACTGGAAACGAAATTTCTTGACAGCAATCCATCCAGCAATCAGAGCTGCTAGAGTGGTGTCAAAACTTTTCACATAATCTAAAAAGTTGAAATCTATAAGATTTGAAAACAGCAGAATTCCACAAATGAAACCAATCACTATTTCCATCTCAAATTCTTGTATCAACACAATATAGTGACGATATGTATTGAGCATACTACTCTTTCAAAAAGCCTAGCGAGTAAACTTGGGGGTGGAGTCTTTGGGTTAGGGTGGTGTAGGACTGTTTGAAAGCATCGAAGGAAACCGGTGTGAAATCTTCTGATTTGTTGCGGGCTTCGAGGGCTTTGCGGATTTGGTACCAACCGACGTCGGAACGGTTAAGTTTAAGTTCTTCGCGGACGGTGTGTGGGTCAGTGTGTTTGTAGTATTCACTCCAGAGTTCGCGCCCTGCAACGAGGACTTCGCGAGCCTCCGGTGAAAACTCCTTCCCTGCCATATACCGCACCATAAAGTCACTCTCAAAGCGCTCGGGTGCTCCCACTTCTGCTTCGGTATATGGTATGAAGTGATTGACGATACTCCACTTCTTATCGTTCCACTCCAGTCCATTTGCACTCGCGGTGAGGTTACTACCGTTAAACAGCATCCAAACCAAACAATCGTTTTTAAATTCTTCAGTCAATTCACCAGTTGGTTGTAAAAATTGGTCGCCATTGTTTAACCAGGTTTGCTTAATGAGTTTTCGGACAGAAAACATTACAGCGGCCCTCCAAAGATTTTCCTTATCAAGATAGTATCCGCATCCATTACTGAATACTGAAGAGAACATAGCAGTATGTTGCCCTGATTGTTGCAAGTCATTTCCCGCACTCCATAAATAACCAATAGAACCGTCTACCCAGGCACTAACTTTAGCTTTTTTCGTCTGAGGACTGACTGCGTTTTTGAGCGGTATATTTGTAGTATCAGTTTTAATTCTCGGTAGCCATTCACTTAAAAAATTAATTGACGGAAAATTGTAAAATAATTTCTCACCCACTGGTACAGCATTCCTGTCTATCACTTCAACAGGAACTTCAGAAATAAGACATTTAGGTGAGCATGACTGTTCTGTTTTCCAAATTAGAAAACTAATCGGAAAATTTCCACCAATGCCATCAAAAGCTTGGCTATGTACGGCGAAACCTCCGAGATATTTCGCACTCCAAACTTTCCTGAACTTCTCAAAATTAGAAGCATTTATGTATTTTGGAGTACTAAACATTGCAACAGTTGCATTCGGTACCTCCATAGCAATACGAGCTATAAACTGTGCGAACAATTCTCTTTTTGCGTAGCCATATTCTGACATGTGCTCTGCGATTTTTGTAGTTGCTACGCCAGTTTTACTTTCACCTCCCCCTTGAATAGCATTATCTGAACTAGAAGCCTCCGCATACGGTGGATTAATGAGCACTAAAATTTTCTTGCCGCTTTTGATGGCTTTGCGGAGCGATTCGGGAACTTTGTTGGTGAGACTATAGTCTATCTGCCCATCGTCGGTAATATCGTCGTTGAGGTAGTCATATTGGAATCGCTCCGCCGCCGCGCAGGTATTAGTCGCTTTCATCACATCGATATCAGCTTGGTCGAGTGTACTCATGTAGAGGTTGCGGTGATTGCTATGTTTTACTTCAAGATTCCCTACGCCACAGCACATATCCCAAACGATGTACTCGTCTTGCCAGTTGTCACCGAGTGACTCGGTGAGTTTCTCATACGCCTTGTCTACGACATGGAGTGGTGTGTAGTATGCTCCCTTAAAACTACGCTCATCGTATGGAATGAGCGTGTCACGTCGTTCGAGCATGTGGTTGCGGTGCTCTTCCTTGGGAGGTTTTTGGTAAATAGCCCAAAAGCGGCGGTAGCCGTCCATGCTACTGAGCGTATAGAGATTACCTTTGAGATGAAAGACTGGTCGCTCGTCTTCGAAGAGAAGCTTGGCTGGCAAGTCTTTGACGGTAGACACTTTGCCGTCATGCATAAGGTCGGCGAAGAAAAGGAGCGCGTAGTCTTCTGCTGGCACACCCGCGATTTCCTTCCCTACCATCTCAACCCACTTGTCGAAAACTGACTTGATGTTGGCTGGTTTGATTTCGGTACGGATGATGTCGCCGGTTTTGATGGCGGTCTTTACCGCGTCGATGAATTCTTGCTCGTGAGTTTCGATACGGTACGACACAAAGTGCGACCCGATGTGAGCAGAGACGACTTCGAGGGCTTCGGGGGTGACGTCGCTGGCTGACTTGCCCCATTTGATATTTTGCGAAAAGAGCGGGAGCGCGTGCTCGGTCTTCATAATGGCAGCCTTCTCAGTGTCGATAACACAGAGAAAGGGCGGGACTTCCTCACCATGCTTCATCCACTCCTGTACGTAATACAAAAGTTGGGTGAACATTTTGTAGGTGGTGTTGTTGGTTTTGTCCTTGGCTTCAAACCAGATTTCCTTGGTCTGAATATCAATAAGACCTTTCGAGAAGGCTTTAAGTCCAAGCGCTTTGATATAGATATCTTTTACATCCTCTTCGCTCTTGGCTTGCTGGAGCTTTTCGTACAA
>JBDLTL010000009.1:0-33455 GCA_039799085.1 Candidatus Parcubacteria bacterium
TCATTCCATGACCGCCGCCGACACAAACCTCCCCAACAGGCACACCCGCGTAACGTTTCACTTCACTGACAGCACTACCCTATACTTCAACGATATGCGTCTCTTTGGATACACGAAATTAGCGAATGCTAAAGAAGTAGCCGAAGCCCGCAAGGGCTTCGGCCCTGAGCCAATCGATACCGACTTTGACGGTGAACAATTTCAAAAGATACTACGAACAAAAAGAACGTCAGTAAAAGCAGCTCTTTTAAATCAATCCTTTGTTGCAGGACTCGGCAATATATATGTAGACGAAGCACTCTGGCGTGCCCAGGTAAAGCCAATGCGGCAGGCCAATACTCTCACAAAAAGGGAGGCACTTGCACTTGCACGTCATGCTGGCGACGTCATGAACGAATCCATCGCCGTGGGAGGCACCACATTTCAACACTTCAAGGACACCGGTGGAGAGAACGGCAATTTCACCGATTACTTAAAAGTGTTTGGAAAGCAGAACACCACCTGCGAACGATGTGGCACAATAATCAAAAAGACCAAGACTGCTGGTCGTGGCACTCACTACTGCCCAAAGTGCCAAAAATAGCGGAGCTATTTTTGGCACCCACACTGACACTTTGAAAGCTGTGGTTCAGGACCGAGTACTCCCCAACGAATCTTTCCCCACGTCCGTTCGTGGATGTAGTAGAAAAACACCTTTGCAACTACATCAATCACGCCAACACTGGCGACAAGAGTGAGATCGCCAGTCATAATAAACACCACTACCATTGTGGTCATGGATGCGATAAAACGCCATGAGATTCCCTTTATGATACTTCGCTTGTGTGTCTCATGCATATTGAAATAGTATAATAGTAAATATGGACATTACGTTGCATAATTCGTGGAAAACAGCTCTGCAAGCTGAATTTGAGAAAAACTACTTCGAAACACTCACCAAGACAGTGCGAGAAAAATACCTAACAAGCAAAGTGTTTCCTCCTCCCAAACTTGTCTTCAATGCCTTTGAGCTGTGCCCCTTTGAAGACGTGAAGGTTGTCATACTAGGACAAGACCCGTACCACGGTAATGGTCAGGCGCACGGTCTCTCTTTTTCTGTACCCGATGGAATTAAATCGCCACCCTCTCTAAAAAATATTTATAAAGAAATTTCTAGCGACCTCAAAAAAGAAATCCCCGCAAGTGGCAATCTGGAACGCTGGGCCACACAGGGCGTACTTCTTCTCAATGCCACACTAACAGTCGAGGAAAGTAAGCCTGGTTCGCACCAGAAGCTTGGTTGGGAAGTATTTACCGATGCTGTCATTAAGAAAATTTCAGATGAAAAAGTGCATGTGGTATTTCTCCTTTGGGGTAATTATGCGCGAGCCAAAAAAGCTCTCGTCGACAGCAGCAAGCACCTCGTTCTCGAAGCACCACACCCTTCTCCATTCTCTGCACACTCGGGCTTTTTTGGCTCGCGCCATTTCAGCAAAACAAACGACTACCTCAAACAACACAACCAGCCAGGAATAGATTGGTAAGTATAAAAATGCCCCGGCCACTGGCCGGGGCATTTTTATACAGCACCTGGGAAGAAATCCGTCTCAATCTTTGTTCTCGGCACACCAATTTCAACAAGAAGCTTTTTGTATACACTAACCATTCCAGGAGGACCAGAGATGTACCACGTGCGCTCGAGATAATCCGGCGTCCGTCGTTTAATCATTTCTGCTGTGACGTACCCCTTTTCGTACGGTGCAGAGACTTCTTCTTTTGCTACTACTGGCACAAACGAGAATGTTAATTTCTGCTCAACTTCGGTCCAAAGTTCTCTATACGCGAGTTCATCAGCCGTATTGACACAGTAGTACAAGACTGTGTCATGCGACTTGTCACTGTCAAGCATAAACTTCACATGACTTCGAAATGGAGTCACTCCGATACCTCCCGCTACAAAAGCCACTTTTTCGTTCACATCTCGTGGAAGCAAGAAGTCACCAGCGAGCTGGCTGGCAATAAGTGGATGAGCGAGATCAAGTTGTTTAATCGCTTCTTTGTAACTGCTTGCCTCCCCTACTATTTTCATTGCGACCCGAATCTTGTCTTCAGTCGGCGAAGAAGCGATTGTAAAGTAGCGACGCACACCTTTATTGTCACTTTTATTGTGAGGCAGCGTCCACTCAAGGTATTGTCCTGACTTAAAGCTAAATCCTTTGGGCTTCTTAAAGATAAACTCGTACGTGTCTTTTGCAATAAGTCGCTTTTCTTCGAGAGCTAAGTATAGCTTCTGACGCAGACGAGCTGGCCACATCACCGCATTTGCCACAACCAGCGCCAATTCAGGCGTGAAGGAAATAAGCGGACTAAAGAGTGTCGTATTAGAAAGAAATCCCACCAAACCACCATACAAAAACTGCGGTCCTTTTGTTGAAGGCATGCTAAAAGGCTCTGTCAGCATGTAAAACGCCAAGAACAACGTTGGCCATGACAGGAAGAATGTTTGGAGCGAATCAGAAAATGCTGTCCCATAACTGACTGATTCTGCAAGATAGATGACTAAACTCACTGCAACGAAAGCCATAACCGGCAACCATTTACGCACCTTCATCACCACCAGTACCCCACAGATGAGTAGCGGAAGGAAAAGCACCGGATTGGCCACCCACCAACCAAACGTATAGAGGCCAGTCGCCGAAAGTGCTACCGCACCAAAAGCAGCTGGGTTTAAGATGTGCTGCTTCTTATACGCAAGTACGTACTTTGATACGATACCGATAGTAACCGCTGTCACAATTGGCCACGCTGCTAGGACATTCTCCTCAGGAATTGTGAGGAAGAATAAAATAAGAGCTGTGATGACAGCTGATTCGTGGTTGGCCGGTATTTTGAGTAGCCAAGCAAGACCAGCATTCACCACCAAAGCAACCAAAAGTGCGAGCGCAAGAGAAAAGAGTTGACTAAGTGGAGAATACGCAATAAGTCCAAACGAACCGAAGAGGATGGAAATGAAAGCAAGGACCCCGAGCGATCCAGAAACAATTCGGTACATACCTATACCATCAACGAACTTCTGAGCCATGTGGTACGGTTTTGTAATAATTTCAATCATGATGCGTATACTATGAAAGCGTTCCTAACTGCTACGTGTAATCTTTAAAATAATTTCATTCATCGTACCATGCCCTATATTATCGTCGTGTGCGTCCTGGTGATTCTTGGCATCAGCTCACCATTTCTCAAACAAAAAACCGAGACGCTTCTTTCTAATACTTCTCCCGAACAAGCGCTTCCGCTTTCACAAGCAACGACATCTCCACAACTAACAGAGACAACGATTGAATCTGATGACGATGATTCAGATAACGAAAAATCGGAAGAAAAAGATGATTATGACGATAACCCCTCACCGTCTGATGTGCTAGAACAAACTCCACCTCAGACCAGTACACAGACATCAATTGCTCCGGTAAGCACAAACACGTACACGAACGGGACGTATGCTGCTTCACAAACATACAGGACACCCGAAGGTACCTATACAATGAATGTGAAGGTATCTGTTGCAGATGATACTGTGAGCGGTGTAACAGTTCAGTTTGACAGCGAAGGTGCACGAGACGGCTATTCAAGAAAGTTCAGCAGCGCCTATCAGAGCACCGTACTAGGCAAAGATCTTGAAGCTGTCCATCTATCTCGCATTGGCGGTGCCTCTCTCACCACTACCGCCTTCAATAAGGCCCTCGATTCTATCCGCAGTCAAGCCTCATAACACTTTCAAAAGTAAAGTAATCTGTATTACAATAGCGACATTATTTTTAGAACATATTTATGCCTTACATTATTGCAATTCTCGTGATAGCTGTACTCGGAGTCGGCTTCACACTCTTCCAGTCAAAAGACGCCTCTGAAGCACCTGCTGCAGTGACCACTACAGAAACTCCAGCAACAAAGGAAACTATCGCCTACCGAGATGGCACCTACACAGCTAAAACAAGCTACCAGACTCCAAAGCGTGATGAGTACGTCATGGACGTCACGCTCACATTTGCTGGCAATGTCGTCACAGATGCCTCTGTTGCATACAGCCAAGGTGCAGAAAAAGACCCTAACGCACAAAAGTTTGAAGCAGCTTACAAGGCTGAGGTAGTTGGAAAGAAAATTGACTCAATCAATCTCTCACGCGTTGGTGGCGCCTCTCTCACCACCACCGCCTTCAATAATGCGCTCACTAACATCAAAATAGAAGCTCGATCATAAGACATGAGCCGCTCAATCACATTTGAGGCCATTGGGACTCACTTTTGGATTGAGATTTTTGATGAGATTAGTGATAAGGAGCTCGAGGCGACCAAAGGTCGCCTCGAGCTCCTTTCGTCTGTTTTCAATGAACACTTTTCCCGATTTCGTAGCGACTCTTTTATTAGCTCGCTAAATCGCGAGCGGATATTAAAAAACCCGACTGAAGAATGCCGGACAATTCTAACTTATGGCAAACAGCTCTACCTACGAAGCAATGGTTCTTTCAATCTTTTGACCGGACATATTCTCGAAGCGCGCGGCTACGATGCAAACTACTCATTTCAAGCAACCAAAGACGTAGCCCTCCAACCAATCTGTAACCCACTTACTGATCTTTGTATTTCAGAGAATGAAATTACACTTACATGTGGCAACGTTGACCTCGGAGGATACGGCAAAGGCTGGCTCATAGACACATTTGTATCAGACTTAAAAGCACACAGCATCAAGCACTTTCTTGTAAATGGTGGCGGTGACATGTACGGCACCAGCGGAAAGGAGGGGGGCGCTATTACAATTTACCTTGAACACCCTACAAAGACTGGTGAGTATCTGATGGAGACTGCACTTCTCAATCAAGGCTTCGCTGCTTCAAGTCCGTTCAAGCGTCAATGGAAATCGGGCGAGAAAATTTATGATCATGTAGTAACAACCGGCGACACGCCCCAAGTGGCCACGTTTGTGAAAGCGACTACCTCAACTGATGCCGATGCTTTTGCGACGGTGGCAATGTTGTGGCCGGAAGCTTCGCTTCCGGCCCTCGCTGAACAAGAATCCATCGCCATCGCCCGCTTTGACCCGCTCACTTCCCAACTCTGGCAAACCACCAACTTTTCTTGACGAATCTTATTTTAATAGTATTGTTTTCTTAATCTTAAACAGTATGTTGAAGGAGTGTTCCTCATGGGCTACCGTGAAAATGTCCAAGCTCTGTGCGACCATATCGGCGTCGCAAATCCAATCCAAGAAGACGTTCTCACTCTCGAAGCAATTACATTTCATTCGGTCGACAGCTCTACGGCTCGCATCGAAGGCACGGACATGAACCGCGCTGGGCGTCTCTTCTTCCAAGACTACACGGGCGGTAAGCAGTGGATCCCACCCATGAAAATTTCGAAGGAATTCCACGAGTATGCCGCTCAATTCTTCGCCGAGAACTGGCTGGACGCAGAAACTGCCGGACGAACGATGCTCACTGCCTTCAAGAACGCCACACACGTCGAATATCACTGGAAGTGACTGTGCCCCGGGCGACGGAAAAATTCCGTCCGCTGCGGGGTTTTTTCGTTTTGATGTAGTAGAATATTTTTATATGAAAACCGTATTACTTGCGCTCTTAGCACTCATCTTTCTTGCCGCGTACAATATGCACCTTAAGGGCTAGTGAAAAGGGCGGCGAGCTAAAGCTCGCCACCCTTTTCTTTTCCTCTACTTCACCGTACTATGCCAACTATGGAAAAGTACGTGGTACTAGAAAAAGAAGTTGGTGAGACTCCTCTCTCATGCACAGAACGCTTTAGAATGACTCGTTCCGACCTTGCCGGAGTTCCTCTCTCATACGCTGGACGTCTTGACCCCATGGCCTCTGGCAAACTACTCATACTTATCGGCGAAGAATGCAAGCATCAAGCCGACTACCATGGACTTGATAAAGAATACGAATTCTCAGTGCTGTTTGGTATTGCTTCCGATACGCATGATGTTCTCGGGAGATTGCATACAGAAAGAACCGTGGGTGCGCTATTTGCGGTGGGCGGTGTTGGGGTGGTGGGCGAAGCAAATAGCGCACCCACGGTTCTTGAATCAGAACTGATAAAAATCTCTAACTCCCTCATTGGCAACCTCACATTCCCCTACCCCCTCTTCTCAGCGAAGACAGTCAAAGGTAAACCTCTCCACATGTGGACACTTGAAGGACGACTAGATGAAATAGAAATCCCGACTCGCACCTCGACTATTTATGAACTAGAGCTCGTAAGCGTTGAGACGAAGCCGCGACAAGAAATCGCCGCTAGTGCCCTGCAGAAAATTAATACTATTCCCGAGGTAACCGACCCGAGAAAAGCTCTTGGTAATGATTTCAGACGGGCGGACGTACGAGCAGACTGGCAGGATGTCGCTACCGATTTCTCACTACCAGCCGAATACACTCTCGCTCATTTCCGTTGCGTAGCTTCTTCTGGGGCCTATATGCGCACCCTGGCCACCATTATCGCCGAGAAATGTGGCACTATCGGCCTTGCCTATCATATCCATCGCACCAAAATCGGCCATTTTGAGCCCCAAAACAAGGTTTGGTCTAGGGAGTTCTAGGATTGACCTAAAAAGCGACTTCTGGTACAATCGCCGCACTATGTCACAGGATTTACTTATCAAGATGGTGTCTCAGGGCGATAAAAACGGCGTCGGGAAGGGTCATACCTACTACACTCGTTTCAATAACAAGAACAAGAAGAATCCGAGCCAGAAGTACGAGGCGAAGAAGTTCAACCCAATCGCCAAGACTCACACTGTCTACAAGCAGAAGAAGTAAAAATTGCCCCTAGGGGGCAATTTTTGCTAATATTGGACTGAGATTGAAAGTGCTCTGTTCAACACACATTCGTTTTCAAGTAGAAAATCACCGCTATGCTCGAAACAATAAAATCCCACTGCCTAGGCTGTGGGATTTTATTGTTTCTGCGGAATGTCTCCCAGAGCACTTTCAATCTCTCATCTTAAAGCTTTCCTTGAGCAGCGAGTGAATTCTCCTTACAAACTTGCAATAGTACCTCTTGTGATTTCGCTACATTCTCTGGCTTACCGCCCCAGGCGAGAAGCATCGGCTCTTCAATAGCACGAGAGAAAGAATACGTGATCGGCCATGGCTGAGCCCCCATCTTGGCGATAGCATTGAGATTATCTGTTGAACGCTTTGGCGTCTGACCACCTGAAAGAAAGACAATTCCTGCCACTTCGTGCGGTACTGACATATGGAAGGTGCGAAGTGTTGCTTGAGCCACCTGCTCCGGTGTTGAAACTTCTGAATTCTTACTTCCAGCAAGAACCATTGACGACTTGAGAATAAGTCCACTCAAATCAACCCGGTAATCCATAAGAGTTTGGAAGAGGATTTGAAGAGTGCGGGTAGTAACTTGCTCGGCCTTTTGAATTGAGTGATCACCTTCAAAAATAACCTCAGGTTCGACAATTGGTACAATGCCTGCTGCTTGAGCAAGCTGAGCGTATCGAGCGAGCTGCATCGCATTGAAGCGAAGCGCCTGATCGGTCGGAAGCTCTTCTTCGTCGATAGTGATGACAGCACGCCACTTAGCGAAACGAGCGCCCATGTCGTAATACTCTTCAAAGCGCTTGTCGAGGTCGTCGAGACCTTGCGAGACAACCTCCCCTTTAAAGCCCTGTAAATCCTTCACACCAAGATCTACCTTGATGCCTGGGACAATACCACGAGCCGTAAGGACATCAGCAAATGGCACGCCGTCACTCGTCTCGTCGCGAAGTGTTGAATCATAGAGAATAACGCCAGAGATGCACTCCTCAAGACCGTCCACATTGAGCATGACCTCACGCCATGCGCGACGGTTTTCGGGAGTGTTTTCTAAATGCACCATATCAAGACGCTTCCCTGCTGTCGAATCACTTTCGTCAGCGGCCAAAATTCCCTTCCCTGGCGCTAACAGCGCGGCAGCGATTTCATAAAGTTTTGTGTTCTTTTTCATACTAATGATAAGTATAGCAAAGCGCGGCGCCATCGCCCTAATTTTTAAGTCCACTTCAGTGGACTATAAAAATGGAAGTGTCCTTGGGGTGGCCGCCGCGCTTTGTAAAAAATGTAGATAACACTACGAGCGAATTTTCCACCCGCGACGGAAGAGTTGCGTAACCACAATAGCAAGTACTGTTACCAGTCCGATAATAACTACCAGTCCGACAGTGCTATTCGCTTCGCTGTACCCAATCATGCTACTACGCACACCATCAGCAAAATAGAAGAATGGATTGAAGAGTGTAATCTGCTTGGCAAGTGGTGGCAAAAATGTAACCGAGTAGAAGATACCCCCGAGGTACGTAAGCGGTGTAATCACAAAGGTATTGAGCACCTGGAGCTGCTCAAATCCCTCTGCCCAAAGTGCCACAAGAATACCGAGCATAGCGAAGATAGCTGCAATCGCTGATATGTATAACACAAAGCCAAGTGGATTTACGAGCGACACCGCGCCAAACAAAAATCCAACACCAAGAATAAGAAATGCCACCATAAGTGCACGCGTGACTGCGCTTCCTACGAATCCCACCAGCATTTCTAAGTACGAGAACGGTGTAATAAGTATTTCTTCAATCCCACGAGTAAAGCGCATGAAGTAGAGCGCTGATGATGCCGAAGCAAAAGAGGCGTTGATAATAGAGAGCATTAATACTCCCGGGAATACAAACGAAATATACGGCACTCCCGCAAAGTCGTCTATCTTAGTACCTATCACCGTTCCAAAGATAAAGAGGTACAGCGCAGCCGAAATTACTGGCGCGACGAGTGTCTGTATCACTACTCGCATTGTGCGCTCTGCCTCACGACGCATCATCGTATATAGTCCAATCCAATTTGTGTGCATAAATATTATCTAAACCCTCTCCTTTTTCCTGTAAATAATTTGCTTCACCCACCACCCCAACACCGCCCTCCGCAAATCATTCACAGTCAACGTCGAGGGTATCTTGGGTAACTACTTCTTCAATAACTCCAAGTAACGCTCCTCGACCGATTTACTTCCTCCTTCCATAAACTCATCCTTACTTCCGTGCCAGATAATATTGCCATGATTGATAACGGCAATTTCATTACAGAGCTGTTGAATTTCTTCTAGGTAGTGTGACGTTAAAATAATTGTCTTGCCACGTTCATTCATCTCTTTGAGATACTCCCAAAGCGCATGACGCTGCTCAACATCAACACCGGCTGTTGGTTCATCAAGAATGAGCAGCTCAGGTGTGTGAATAAGAGCACGCGCCAGCATCGCTCGACGCTTGAGTCCGCCTGAAAGTTTTTGAAACTTCACTTTTCGATGCTCTTGCAGATCGAACCGTTCGATGAGTTCATCAGTTCGCTTTTGTCGTTCTTCTGCGGAAATTCCGTAGTAGCCACCCATGTAGTCGATAAGCTTCTCGACCGGAGCAAAGAAATCAAGATTAAACTCCTGTGGAGAAAGTCCGACTTTAGTGCGAGCAAGTTTATAGTCCTTTACCACATCGATACCATCAACCAAAACTTCTCCACTCGTTGGTTGAGCGATCCCGGTAATACAGTGAATAGTAGTTGACTTCCCGGCACCATTGGGACCAAGGAGACCGAAGAACGAACCCTTTGGAACTGTCAGCGAGATATTATCGACAGCAAGTTTTTCTTCTTTTCCCCTCCCGTACCGTTTAACTAAGTTCTTTATTTCTAGCATTGGTGTAGACATACATATAAGTATAACAAATATGAAAAGCCCGCGTGCGACTGAGTCGCGCGCGGGCCGTGGTGCCATTAAGCGTAAAAATCAATCGTACTTGCCGACCACGATTCGCCCTTCGTCAGTGACGTGGACGGTGTAGTCCTTGAAGCGACGATGGAATGCCTGAATATCTCTTTCGAGACGTTCTTCCAAATACGTCTCGAACGCTAGGAGAATGTCTCGTCGCCGATCGTCCGATGCAGAGTCAGGCAGCTTTTGCAGTTGAGCAAACCACTTAGTTGCTTCTTCGTACGTATCAAAACGAGCCGCCTGCTGATTTACCAGCATCATGGCTGGATCATCGACAAATACAGGGATGTACTCGAGACAGGCCTTGAAATCATCCAAAGCAAGACTGCTGGGGTCATTCGGGTATAACTCGAATGATTCAACAAGCTTATTTATGGCTCGATGCATGAGCTCAAGTGAACCGATGTCGATGGCATTGAGTTGCGCTGCCAGACATGGCGGTTCGACCTCACTCATCGGCGGAACGAGAAGTAGAACATTGCTCCTCTTATTCATTGCGAATCCTTTGCAAATGGAGTTGACGGATTACTATCCGAGGAGTACAGTACAACACATAACGATATGAGTCAAGATATTCAAGAAATAGAGTGGTTGCTGGGGGAAAAGTACAGCGGCGAAAAAAGCGAAGCTTTTTTCGCCGACTGCAAGCGACTCGCCCTTGGTGAACCACTTGGCTACCTCATTGGCCATGTGCCTTTTCTCGATGCCACCATTCATCTTGATTCAAAGCCGCTTATTCCCCGCCCCGAGACTGAGTTTTGGGTAGAAAAAGCGATTGTGGAGATTAAGAGCGGCGGCTTCGCCGCCGCTCCCCGGGTACTCGACCTCTGCGCCGGCTCAGGTTGCATTGGTGTATCAGTCGCTAAAAACATTCCCGAAGCAACCGTTCACTTTTCTGAAATCGATTCCAACCACATTCCCACTATTAAAAAGAATCTTGCAGAAAACGGTATCTCCGAAGACAAAACCTGCATCGCTCACAGCAACCTATTTGAGGCTTTTTTGGGCACATACGACTTTATTCTCTCAAACCCACCTTACATTGACATGGACCTCGGTCGCACCGACGCAAATGTACTAGAACACGAACCGTACGTAGCACTCTCAGGAGGTCTTGCCGGACTTGAAGTCATAATGACAATTATTGAAGGAGCTCCTAAGCATCTTAAAAGCGGTGGACAACTTTGGATTGAGCACGAGCCGGAACAGTCAGAAGCCATTCGCAATCTCGCGCGCGAACACAAGTTCACCGCAACTACCCACAAGGACCAATATGATGTCGAGCGGTACTCTGTCCTAGTGTTACAATAATCTCATATGGATACCGCACCTGTTGTTGCCCTGCCTGACATTGCCTTTTTACCCGCACTACCCGGAGCAGACATTGTCACGCTACTCTTTTATCTCATCCTTGGTTTCTATGCTATCTTCACCGGTATCTTGTACTACCACTGGAATGCATACTCAAGCGACAAAAAAGTGACCTTCGCTACGTATGTCGCCTATCTCGCTATTACTATTCCTCTCATTATGGTAATGATTGGTAGCTCATCAGTTATATAAGTATGCTCCTAGACAAATTAGACCTCGAAGCCGACGAAGAAGTTCTCAGGGTTGTTCGTAAACACTGGTTTATTATCGTAAGTGAACTCATCGGCATTGCTGTGTTTGCACTCACACCGATTATACTTCTTTTCATTGGTATCGAGCTTCCAAAACTACTTGGCGGTATTGATGTTCACGCCGAACGATACGCCGCTCAAATTACCTTCATTATCGCAGGCTGGCTCTTACTTTCGACCATGAGCGCCTTTGTTGTCTGGACCCACTATTATCTTGACCTCTGGGTGATTACTGATAGACGAATCATCGCAGTCGAACAGCTCCACTTCTTCAACAGAAATGTTGCCATCTTCCGCCTTGAACGACTCCAGGATATTGAATTTTCAATCAAGGGTCTCATCCAGACATTTTTCAACTACGGCACCATAAGCGCCCAAACAGCAGGTCATCACGAGTCCAACTTTAAATCAACCGGGATGCCAAATCCTGACGAACTGCAAGCCACTATCCAAAAAGCCATGGACGCTCGTCTCTCAGAACTTAACAATAAGCCAAATCTTGGAAAACCACTTGAGTCAGCTGGGGAATAACAAACGGCGCGAGGGCAAAGCTCTCGCGCCGTTTCCAGCCTTGAAAAATAAGCACAACTCCCCTACAATCTCACCATGAGCAATAAACACCTCTCGACTGATTCTTACAAAGGCGTCCGCGACTTCTACCCCGAAGATGCAGCTATTCAGCAGTATATTTTTACTACTTGGGCTAAGACAGCTGAGAGTTTTGGGTACGAGCGGTATGATGCTTCCCTCCTTGAACCATCAGACTTATACAGAGCAAAAGGCGCTGTAAATGAAGAAATGGTGAATGATCAAACCTACACCTTCACCGACCGTGGGGACCGTGAGGTTACACTCCGACCAGAAATGACCCCGAGTGTTGCTCGCATGGTTGCTGGTCGAGCTCGAGCACTCTCCTTCCCACTTCGTTGGTACGCAATCCCAAACTGCTTCCGTTATGAACGCATGCAAAAGGGCCGTCTGCGTGAGTTCTGGCAACTCAACTGCGATATCTTTGGCACTACTGACTACACAGCTGACATTGAAATGATTACACTTGCTTATCAGACACTCATCGACTTCGGCGCCAAGCCAGAGATGTTTGAGATTCAGGTCAACGATCGCAAATTGATGGATCGCCTCTACCTCGCTCTTGGCGTAAAAGAAGAAATGATTCCAGCTATAACGAGACTCAATGACCGTAGAGATAAGATAGACGCGCACACATACCGCACCGAATTGAAAGCAATCGTGGGAGGAGACGGACTTTTGGTAGAAGAAATAATCATGATGCTCGACAATAGCGATGAACAGACAGATATCGTCATTGGACTCGCTGAACTTGGCATTACGAATGTTGTCTTCAATAAGAGTCTCGCGCGTGGTTTCGATTACTACACTGGGACTATCTTTGAAGTACGAGACGTCTCTGGAGAAAACCCAAGAGCTCTCTTGGGTGGCGGACGATACGATAACCTCACCGAACTTTTTGGTGGTGAAGCGATTCCTGGTATCGGCTTTGGGCTCGGTGACGTTGTCATGCGCGACTTCCTTGAGACACACAAACTGCTCCCGGTGCACTTGCACGCAAGTAAAGCAACTTTAGCAATCATTCCGACCGACACAGAACACAATCTCGCAGCACAGAAAATTGCTAAAGAAATCCGCGACGTGGGCATTGCAACAGTAACTGATATTGGCACAAAGAAAGTTGGCAAGAAAATCAGCGATGCAGTTGATGAAGGTGTTTCATACATCATCGTTGTTGGCGAGGACGAAGTTTCCTCCGGAAACTTTGTCCTCAAAAACCTCAAGTCTGGAGAGCAGACATCTGGCCCAATTTCTAAACTTATACAATCACTCAGTTAGATTAAAAGTCGCCCCCGCCGCAGGCGGGGGCGACTTTTTCGTTCGTGTGCTACAATCTCCGCTATCTAACTCTCTTGTATGCGATACGTTGTCTTTGACCTAGAAACCCAGAATATTTTCCAAGAAGTAGGCTCAAGCGACCCGACCGACCTTGATATTTCAGTCGCAACCGCCTACGACAGTGAAACTGACACGTACACCACCGTCACCGTGGATGAAATCCATAAGCTCTGGCCAATTATTGAAAAAGCTGACGCACTGGTCGGCTACAACAGTAACCACTTTGATATTCCGCTCCTCAATAAGTACTACCCAGGTGACCTGACCACTATCAAAAGCATCGACCTACTTGAAGACATAAAAAACGCACTTGGTCGCAGACTCCGACTCGACAGTGTGGCGCAAGCAACTGTTGGCGCAAAGAAGTCAGCGGACGGCCTGCAGGCCGTCCGCTGGTGGCGCGAAGGTAAAATCAAAGAAATCATGAAATACTGCGAGCAAGACGTAAAAGTCACTAAGCAAGTCTTCGAATACGCTCGCAAGAATGGCCACGTAAAATTTAAAGACGGCGCTCGCAATCGTGAGATTGTTCTCAACATCGCTCACTGGGAAGAGCTAGATCATGAAGCTGCGATGACACACTCGATGTTCTAAGACACCAGCGCCACATACCCTACGAGTGCAGAGAGAATAACGCCATACCAAATAAACGGCCACAGCGTGTACTTTCTGACATACGAGAGGAAGAAATGAATAATAAGATAAGCAGTCACTGCTGCCACTGCCGCTCCGACAAGAATCACCCCCCAGTCAACCACCCCATCTGCCCGCAACAAATCAACGAACTTCTTTAAACCAATTCCGAGCGTAATTGGTATTGCAAGCAAAAACGAAAACCTCGATGCCTCATACCGGGACATCCCAAGTAACATACCGCCAGCAATGGTTGATCCGGAGCGAGAAAATCCTGGTAAGAGTGCCAACGCTTGAAAAAGTCCTACGATTAATCCGCGTTTAGGAGTTAATGACTCATGCACAGGCCGCAAATAGTACCGCCACTCTACATACATAAAGAAAACAGATGCCACAAGGAGCATCCCCGCCACCAGTCCAATGGATTGGCTATTTTTATCAAAAAATGACTCAGTGAGAACCCCTACTAAAACCGCAGGAATCGTGCCTAGAATCAGCGCGTACGCTAGCGTTAAATCTTTTTCGTTTACTGGCAAGCGCCCAAGTTTCCGAAGTAACGCCTGAATCAATACCCATAAATCAGATGAGAAGTACACAATTACTGCAAGGGTTGTCGCCAGATGCAACACAGCATCGTACGCCAGAGCGTTTGTAGCATCAACTGAAAAGAAGCTTCGCATCAACACCAAGTGCCCTGATGAGGAGATAGGGAGAAATTCTGTTATGCCTTGTACCAAGCCGAGCAATACCGAGTCCATCATATCCATACACCCTGAGTATACCATGCAAAGGGTTGTGCTATACTTTTTACATTACACAGTAAACGTTTTTCGTTTGTTTATGGAACCCACTGCTTCATCAAAAAGTCATCCTGCAATCCCAATTGCCATTGTCTTTGGTTTCGCCTTCATAGCACTTGCCATCTTCTTTACTGGAGGGGGCGACCGATCAAATAACTTAACTGCTGAAGACCTGGCTTCTACGACCCCGGACATGACGGGAATTCCGCGACAAGTAGACAGTAGCGACTACATTAAAGGCAATCCGAATGCTCCGATTCTGATTGTTGAATACTCTGACTATGACTGTCCTTACTGTAAGCAGTACCACACAACACTCAAACAAATCATGGACGAGTATGGAGTAAACGGCCGCGTTGGATGGGTGTATCGTCAGTTCCCTATCGGAAAATTACACCCAAATTCTCCAAAAGTTTCTGAGGCAGCACTCTGTGTCGGCTCACTTGGAGGCAACGAAGCCTTTTGGAAATTCTCTGACATGGTTTTTGAAAACAGAGAGTTCGATGAACAGACAAACCCTGTAAAATTACCAGAATACGCCACTGAAGCTGGCGTTGATATTGGAGCTTACAATGCTTGTGTCTCAAGCGGCAAAATGGCCAGTGAGGTTGAAAAGAGTGTGGAAGACGCTTTCAACATCGGAGCTCGCGGCACCCCATACACTGTTATTATGGTCGGTAGCGAGCAAGCCGTCGTTAATGGCGCTCAGTCGTATGAGACAGTAAAATCAATTCTTGATAATCTCATCCAGCAGCTAGACGGCACCTACAGTACCGCCTCGACTACAACCCAGTAAAAGAAAAGACCCCTCACGGGGTCTTTTCTTTTAGATTTCTCGACACCATCGTTTCGCCAACTCAAAGTAATCCGAATCTCCTTCTTCACATGCAGTGGAAAGGAACTGCCCACTGATAATCTCCTTAGTAATTGTGAGAATCGTTTCCTTCAGCGCCTCGATTTCATCCCTAGTAATTGCAAACGTTTCTTCTCTTACTACCCCCTTCTCTGGCTCAACAAACGAGAGCGTCCCATTTGAAGTGACATACCGCTCATCATCATGGAGTGAAAGCAAAAGCGCATAAAAGACCAACTGCCGCTTGTAGCCACCGTCAGAATCTTTCGTATTTCCTTCAATGACATTCCGAGATTTTGGCTTACCTGTCTTGTAGTCGACGACCCGCAACGCATACCCATCATCTGCGATATCGATACGATCAAGATTTCCGGTAAGTACAAGTTCTGGCAATTCGGGAATCCCGGTCGGTAAGTGTACCCTGAGTTTAAATTCCTCTTTCGTCGTTTTAGGAAGTGATTTTGCCATATGGGGCACATAGACCATGAGCGCCTCAAGTCCTTTCTCAAAGAGACGTGCATACTCTTCAGTATTCACCGGCAAGCGATTGAGTGCCTGCTCAAGCTTCTGCCTGATATCAGAGTCACTCGGAAGCGCCGCGGTTGCTGTATGTGTTCGCGTAGCGTACTCAAGGACTGAGTGCATCGCTGTACCAAACTGCATATGAACCGGCTGTGTCTCGGGAATACGAAGCACATTACGGAAGAAATAATCCCATGGACTCTTGAGGTAATTATTGAGAGATGTGGCTGAGAAGCCTCGTTCAGTGAGTAACTCCAAAAGGAGCGAAGCATCGACCACCGTGTCCACAGCGGATTTCTCAATCGCTCCAAGTGGATTAAATTTTTGATTCTCCTGTGCTGTTGGCACCTGCTCCACAAGATTCTCTAAGATGTCTTCAAGTAATCTTGCCGGAATAAGCTCCTTGCCATGGTTATTCATTCCAGAGCATGAGAGAGCGAGCTTCTTCTTAGCTCGTGTCATGGCTACATAGAGAAGGCGACGCTCATCTTCGATGAACTCGTGCTCCAGACCGGTCTCATGTGACGGGAGAGGAATATCAAAATATCTCTTCTTCCCTGCACCGCTCCAAGCAGAATCGTGAACATGTGGTAGGTACACCACTTCAAACTCAAGTCCTTTTGATTTATGAGCGGTCATGACTTGTACTGAGTCAGTATCAGTTACAATGTACGGTGCATTGAGCGGAAGTCCATACGCTTTTCGGATAGCAAGTGCGGAACTCACTTCCCGAAGACTACCCACCCCATCACGCGACACCATCGCTTCGATTTCATCATAGAGCCGACGCACCACCCTTGTGGCTTCAAACGCATCGTACATCATGAGGTGTGAGAGAAAACCACTTTCTTGAAGTAGGTATTCGAGTACACGATGTGGTGCGACGTGGACTTCAAGTCGTCTTGCTTCCTCAATCACCGTCGCGACGTCTCGCACAGAAGCAATATTACTGACTCCAATCTCGCGCAGTATTTCTTCACTTGAGACAATTTGCCAGAGTGAGCGAACGTACGACTGGGCAGAAAGTACTTTGAGGAGGTCATTTGCATCAATATCGAAGTACGCCCCATGAAGTACCGTAAAGAGTGCTTCGCTGCTTTTGTCGGTAATGACAGCGTTGATGAGCCCCTCAACAGCCTGCGTGATTGGATGACGAAGAATATCACCATCTGCAGATGCGGTGACTGTAAGACCAGCCTTTCGAAGGAGCGTCGAGACGGCCTCCACTTCACGATTTGTGCGGACAATGACCGCAATCTCACTTGGCTTAATTCCAGCCTCAACTTCAAACTTCACTGACTCAGCTAGCCACCCATCTTCAACCGCCTGATGCGAGAAATCTCGCCTCGTTACATCCGCCCCCTTCACTGCTTTGGCAAAAAGCGGTACACGGAGCGCCTTAAGCGGCCCCTCTTCAACCTCAACCAAATTGTGAGCAACATCTAGAATAGGTTGGCCAGAACGATAATTTTCAGTCAGTTCAATTACCTTTGTTCCTTTGAAGTGCTCGGTGAAGTAGAGGAAGTTTTCCAGTGACGCACCTTGGAAACGATAGATTGCTTGCTTCTCGTCACCTACCGCAAAGATATTTGGTGAGTCATGAAATGAGGCGAGCAGCTCGAGGATTCTATTTTGTGAACCGTTCACGTCTTGGTGCTCATCGGCCAAAATGTACTGATACGTCTCTTGCAAGTCGCGGAGCATGTCTTCATTTGATTCAAGCGCTTTCACTGTTTCGACAATCATATCTTCGAAATCAAAAAGCCTCTTTTCACTAAGAAGCGCTTCGTACCTGCGGTACACAAAGAGGAGTTCTCGATTCTTCGTGATTGATTCTTCTTTTTTAGTATAGTCACCGCGCACTTTTCCTTTGTGTGCACCCTTTGTGTGATACTGCTCAATCCCAAGCAGCTCCTGCTCCTGCCTAGTAATAATCTCCGCGAAGGTATCCGGAGTAAGGTACTCTTGTTTAAGCTGGCCTATGATTCGAAGAATATGCGGTACGTAGTACGCAGGATTTCCCATCGGTCGAAGTTTTTTCACTTCACTGCTCCCGAGAATAGTTTCGATGAGTTGAATCTTCTCGAGGTCGTTTATCGGTCGACCGCCAATGACTCGGTCAAATGCGTCAGGATAATCGGAAATGAGTTTTGCAGCAAATCCGTGGAAGGTATAAATAGGGACACGGTATGACGATGCACCAATGTACCCCCGCAAACGTTCACGCATCGCTTTTGCACCTGATTCCGTAAATGTAAGCGCTAACACGCCCTCGGGTCCAATATCGGTCTTTCTTAGGATGTTTGCTATGCGAAGCGTGAGAATCTGCGTCTTTCCGGTACCAGGACCAGCAATGACCATAACCGGCCCTTCAATACTATCAACCGCTTCTCGCTGGGCGGCGTTCAAAGCGGCGTACGCCGCATTAAACGCCGCCTCGTCTCCCTGTGTCTTACTCATGGAAACAAGTATACCAAACCCATCTAATATTGACTTTTTAGCATATTTATGTATAATGAAAATATTGTTCCTGAGGAGACTAAATATGAAAACCTGTCTTGTCGCCGCTGGACTGGTGATACTCAGTCTGGTAATGCAGACGCCCGAACCTGGGCCCGGCATTAGCATCTGACACCTCCCCACCTTCATCGGAATTGGGATGATTATCGGTCGTGTTGCAGGCAGTCTGAAACACAATTACTGACCCCCGCAACGACGCCCCAATCGGCGCATGTCGTGCGGGGTTTCGTTGTTTTAGAAGCTTGGTGTGATGCCGAGCGAGACATTGCGCAGAAGCACAAAAACCCACGACTTAAGTCGTGGGTTTTTGTGCTTCGAGCATAGCGGCAATTTTTCCTTTACTAGGAAAAATTGAACGCGTGTCGAGCGAGGTATTACACCGAGCTTCAGTAACAGTGCCTAGTATGACTTCAGCCTTCGCGCCTTGTCGTGTTGGCGGATTTTTTCCAAAGCCTTCGCTTCAATCTGACGGATACGTTCACGAGTTACTCCAAACTCCTTTCCTACTTCTTCAAGTGTGTGATACGTACCATCGAGGAGTCCGTGACGCATCTCGAGAATCTTTCGTTCCTTCTCAGACAATGTGTCGAGAATTTCCATAATCTGATCGGTAAGAATGCTATGAGCTACTTCTTGGTCTGGCGAAATAATCTTGTCGTCAGAGATAAAGTCTGAGAGACGTGAACGATCATCGTCGTCACCTACTGGAAGTTCAAGTGAGATAGTGTCCTGAGAAATCTTTTCGATTTGGTAAATCTTCTCTACTTCAACATTCATCTCAGTAGCGATTTCTTCTGGCATTGGGTCGCGACCGAGGTCTTGCGCGAGTCGACGCGATACCTGCTTGTACTTTGCCATCGTTTCTACCATGTGTACTGGAATACGAATCGTACGTGACTGGTCAGCGAGTGCACGGGTAATCGCCTGACGAATCCACCAAGTCGCGTAGGTTGAGAACTTGAAGCCCTTGGTGAAGTCGAACTTATCGACAGCCTTGAAGAGACCGAGATTTCCTTCCTGAATAAGATCAAGGAGAGTCAAGTCAGGTGATCGTCCCACATACTTCTTTGCAATGGATACCACAAGACGGAGGTTGGCACGAGCAAGGAGGTTGCGAGCTTCTTCATCACCATCCACGATGCGCTTCGCGAGCACACGTTCTTCGTGAGCATTAAGAAGTGGATACTGACCGATTTCGCGGAGGTACATTTGAATCGAGTCGTAACTAGAGTCACTGCGCTTGAAGGCATTTTTTTGAGCAAGAATGTCGACACTTGGATCATCCCCGAGCATGCCACCACTAGCAAGCACATCAATACCAGCAACCGAAAAACGCTCATAAAGCACATCTAGGAATTCCACATCCTTTTCGATTTCTGGAAATGAACGAAGGAGCTCATCATGAGTCACATATCCGCGCTCCTTGCCGAGCTGCATGAGTTCCGCTGCTTTAACTTCAAGTAATTTCTCAGCGCGTGAAAGCGGCTTCTTTGGTTCTGGTTTTGGTACCACAACCTTCTTCGCAACAGGCTTTTGCTCAACAACTTTCTTTACGGGCTTTTTAGCTACTGGAGCTTTCTTCACGGGTGCTTTTTTAGGCACAGCTTTTACCGCCTTCTTAGAAGCGGACTTTGATGCAACTTTTTTGACTGGCTTTACTACCTTTTTTGCTGACGTCTTCTTGGCGACAGCTTTTTTTGCGACCGGCTTTTTAGCTACTGGAGCTTTCTTCACGGGTGCTTTTTTTACTGGTTTTACGGCTTTTTTCACCGCTTTCTTGACAACTGGTTTTTTGGCCTTTTTGGTTGCCATAATGTCCCCCACTATACAGAAAATCCTTATTTTGTCCAGTGAATTACCCGAGCACTGAGTCTACAGTATAGGGTGGTTGTTTCATCTTTGCCTCATGCAGCTTAATTGACCCAAGTGAAGCAATAAGCTGCGTGTCATCTCCTATTTCTTCAGCTTCCTTCAAAATTTGCCTACTTTGTGCAATTGCCCTACGAATAAGTGCTGTCCTAAAAACATTGAGCCTTCCTATGACCTCTTCTTGTATGGCGAGCTCTGGCAATTTGGCGAATTGCTGTTCTAGCGAGAAGGTCACTCCAGCAAGTTCCGACTCTGAAATCTGCTCTGTTTCATTCTCTTCGGAAAGGAGAGTCTCGAGCTCATGTCTCACGAATGTCGCAAGCTTTTCATCTACTAGTGCAGCGGCAGCTTCTAGAAACACACGAGCACTTCGAACAATATCTGGCTTCTCAACCGCTTCCTTAAGCGCTCCGTCAGTAAGCTCATTGTGAGGTAGCGGACCTTGCTTTGTTTCATCACGCAATCGGTCAAATTCAAATCGTACCGCATCAGTGGTGCTATGAATCGCCGCAGCCACCACTCCAACAAAGTGCTCTTGGTCGATACGATCAGGAAGCAAGAGAAGGAATGGGAGAATTTCATTGCGTGTTCGTCGCTTTAAGGCACGCTCATCCGTTTCTTCTCTCGTGAGCACATGAAGCAAGAAGTCTATAACGTGCACCGACTTCCCCACTATCTTCTTGAACTCCGCTGCATCAGCGCGAATGATATCTGCTGGGTCACTACCTAGTGGCATCTCGGCAACCTTTACATCAATTCCGCGACGAAGCATGAGGTCGGCTGCACGCTTCATAGCTGCGATGCCGGCACGGTCAGCATCGAGCGCGAGAACGACTCTATCAGACAGACGCTCAAGGAGATGTACGTGGTGTAGCGTAAGCGCAGTCCCTGATACCGCGACGGTATTGTTGTATCCCGCTTGATGCGCCATCACGACATCAAACTGCCCTTCCACAATGAGTGAAAAATTGAGCTGACGAATTCCCTGCTTGGCTTTGTCATACCCGAAGAGGAGCTCTGATTTTTTGTAAAGCTCAGTCTCAGGTGAGTTTACATACTTCGGGGCATCACTGTCCTTTGAAAGAATACGCCCTGAGAAGGCAACAACCTTTCCATTCTGGTCAAAGAGCGGAAACATAATGCGGTCACGAAACACATCAAATGGCTCCTTTCCACCTTCCGCGCTTTTTATGAGACCAACCTTAAAGAGCTCATCGCGAGTATAACCCTTACCCTCAAGATGGTCTTTAACCATACGCCAGCCGTGTGCCGGCGGCCCAGGAGCAAAGCCGATTTGCCAGCGAAGTAGTGTTGCTTTTGTCACGCCACGATTCTCGAGATACTCTACGGCCGCCGGCGTTTTCTCAAGCTCGCTCACGTAGTACTTCGTCGCATCATCGAGCGCTGCGTACCACCTCTCCCGCTCAGTCTTTTTCTTTGGATCTTCAGCGACCAATTCCACTCCTGCCTTCTGTGCAAGAATTTTAAGCGCCTCTTTAAAGTCGACGCCTTCCATCACTTGAATGAAAGAAAACATGTCACCACCTTGTGATGTAGAGAAGCAGTAGTACATGCCACGATCTGGAGACACGTAAAAGGAAGGGGTCTTCTCCGCCGCAAATGGTGACTTTCCCTTGAAGTTCTTCCCCGCCCGATGCAACTCCACATACGGCGAAATGACATCAAGAATACTGAGTCTATCTTTAATTTGCTGCACTGAATCACTCATGTGAGCTAAGTATACAGAATAAGCCACTAACTCAGAAATACTTGACTTTTTATTTAAAAAGTGTATAATATGCTCAGGTCTCAACTACGGGAATGTTCAATGCACTCGGAAACCAAACTATTCATCGCTCTATTTTCGATTGCTTCCATGATCCTGCTTGGTCTTGGAGTCAATCTGACACAAGAGCTTGTCCGAAACATAAACCAGGGATGCTATGACGTCCCTCTCCAGTACGAAAAAATCGCTTTGTGTACCGGGACTGGAGTATTTTTTGGGCTGCTGGCACGCAAGATTTATAGGAGAAAATATTGAGTGTCATTTGACCCCACACGAACCCCATACGTTTGTGTGGGGTTTCGTTGTTTTGGAAAGATTGATGTGATACCGAGCGAGACATTGCGCAGACGGGGTGAAAATTTGAAAATCAAAGATTTTCAAATTTTCACCCCAGGCGAGCATAGCGGCGTCATTTTCCCTTCCCAGAAAATGACGAACGTGTGTCGAGCGCGGTATTACATCAATCTTTTTTAAGTACACAAAAGGCCGGTGCGAAGCACCGGCCTTTTGAATCTTTTTTACTGCTTCGCTTGCATCTCCTCAATCATCTCATACTTCTTACTTCCCTTGAAGCCTGAACCGGCTGGGATAAGCTTTCCGATGATAACGTTTTCCATGAGACCAGCGAGATTGTCGTTACTTCCCTTCACTGCTGCGTTGATGAGAACACGAGTAGTGTTCTGGAATGACGCCGCTGAGAGGAAACTCTTTCGTGAGAGAGACGTCTCGGTAATACCGAGAATGAGACGGTCACCCTTGGCTCCTTCTTTTCCTTCTGCCTTGAGAGCCTCGTTCTCACTTACCATAATCCACTCTTCGACGACCTCACCGACAGTGAAGCGACTTTCTCCACGACTAGTGATGCGCATGCGTGACATCATTTGCTTTACGATAAGCTCAATGTGCTTACGAGCAATCGTCACACCCTGAAGTTCGTAAATCTTATTTACTTCAGAAATGATGTAATCCTGTGTCACTTCTTGACCACCGTACTTGAAGAGCTCTGGAAGAAGCGCAGAACCGTCAGTGATGAGCTGCCCCGCGATGACAGAGTCACCCTTTGAGACAGTTACGACACGACGGTAGTGTACTGCGTACTCTTCGTTATCCTTCTTCTTTGGTGCGTGCTTTGCGGTCATGTCTGGAGCAATCACAATCACCTTTTCACGACCTTCGGTACGAATATCAACGACCACACCATCATGCTTTGCGACCACTGCAGGAATCTTTGGCTGGCGCTTTTCGAAGACTTCTTCTACACGCGGAAGACCCTGTGTTACGTCTCCTCCAAGAGACGCGGCACCTCCGGCGTGCTTTGTGTTCATAGTAAGCTGTGTACCCGGCTCACCAATCGCTTGGGCCGCTACGGTACCGACAGCTTCACCGATATCGACAAGTGTGTTCTTAGTAAGGTCGATACCGTAACACTGCTGACATACACCACGGAGTGTCTTACAGGTCATCGGTGAACGCACTTCTACTGATTCACAAGTAGTTCCCTCAACCGCGATCGCATCACGACGTGAAAGAAGGTGTCCTTTCTTGAAGATAACAGCACCCTTAGTGTCAACAGCATCTTCAGCAAGGATACGTCCCTTGATTGCCTTCGCAAATGAGATTTCGATACCTGAAGCTGAAATACGGTTGATGGTAGTTCCGCTCTTAGTCTTACAGTCTTCTTCAGTCACGATAGCATCCTGCGCTACCACGAAGAGACGACGAGTAAGGTACCCAGCCTTCGCTGTTTGGAGCGCGGTGTCAGCAAGACCCTTACGCGAACCGTGAGTCGTGTTGAAGTACTCAATCGGCGTAAGTCCTTCCTTCATAGAAGAGATAACCGGAGTTTCAATTGTCTCACCACGAGTGTTTACGATAAGACCCTTCATACCTGCCATCTGCGCAATCTGTCCGAGTGAACCTCGAGCACCAGACTTCCACATTTCAAATGCAGAACCAGTGTCGCTAAGAGTTTCTGGGAGTGCCTTTTCGATTTCTGTCTTAGCACGGTGCCAGATTTCAACAATCATACGACGACGCTCATCACGTGAGAGAAGACCTTCGTCGTAGTGTTCGATAACCTGACGCTCTTCATCACGACTCTTGGCGATGATAGCTGCCTTTTGCTTTGGCACTACCACTTCGTCGATACCCCATGTCGTACCAGACACAGTCGCGTACTTGAAGCCAAACTTCTTAAGCTTGTCGACAATCGGCGGAACTGCTTCGGTACCACGGTCATCAATGATGTCGATAATGATCTGGAAAAGTGTCTTCTGAACAATCACATCGTTGATGAAGAGGTGGTCACTTGGAAGTACCGAGTTGAAGAGGAGACGTCCAACAGTTGTTTCAAAGATTTCTCCATTGAACTGCTGGTACTTCTGAGTGTCTGTTGCGAGCACCTTTACCTTCGCACGGAAATCAATCACTCCGTAGTCGTAGGCATTGATAGCGTCGTTTGGTGAGGCAAAGTACTTTCCTTCACCCTTTGCACCCTCGACGACCTTTGTCATCCAGTATGCACCGAGTGCCATATCAAGAAGCTTTTCAGATACAACTGGCTCTGAAGAACCTGGCTTCAAGATGTTGTTGTTGGCAGAAATGATTTCCTTGGCTTCGAGCTGTGCTTCATCTGAGAGTGGTACGTGTACCGCCATCTGGTCACCGTCGAAGTCAGCGTTGAACGCGCGACAAACGAGTGGGTGTACCTGAATCGCATTACCTTCAATAAGTACCGGACGGAACGCCTGGATACCCTGACGGTGAAGTGTTGGCGCACGGTTCAAAAGCACATGCTTGTTCTTGATAACGTTTTCAAGAATCGCCCACACTTCTGGCACACCATCTTCAATCAGACGACCAGCGCCACGGATGTTGTACGCGAGTTCTTGTTTCAAGAGCTCAGCCACCACGAACGGACGGAAGAGTTCAAGAGCCATGTGCTTTGGAAGACCACACTGGTCGAGCGCGAGCTCAGGACCGATAACAATCACCGAACGTCCTGAGTAGTCCACACGCTTACCAAGAAGGTTCTGGCGGAAGTATCCCTGCTTTGACTTAAGGTAGTCAGAGAGAGACTTGAGTGGACGACGCTGAGCCTGACTCATCACTGAGTATGCACCACCACCATGACGGATAGAGTTGTCGATGAGTGCATCAACCGCTTCTTGAAGAATACGCTTTTCGTTACGCAAGATAACATCTGGCGCCATAATATCGATAAGCTTCTTGAGACGATTGTTTCGGTTGATGACGCGACGGTAGAGGTCGTTGAGGTCAGATGACGCATGACGTCCACCCTCGAGTGCCACCATCGGACGAATCGCTGGAGGAACAACAGGAAGACGTGTAAGGAAAAGCCATTCAGGACGAACGCCAGAATTTGACATACCACGGATAAGCGCGAGGCGCTTATCGAGCTTAGCTCGTTCCATAGCGCCAGCCTTGGTGTAGTCGTGTTCAAGTTGGTCAATCAACTTAGCAAGATCAATGTTCTTGAAGAGTTCGTAGATAGCTTCTGCGCCAATGCGCGCCTCGAAGAGCGTTGAGTACTTGATTGAGAACTTGTGGAATGATGTTTCATCAAGCACTACACCCATCTTGATACTTTCAATCTCCTTCTTGATTTCATCCATGCGACTCTTGAGGGCATCACGAGCTTCTTCGTTTTGAAGAGCCTTCTGCTTTGTCTTGAATTCAGTATCAAGGTCGTGAAGAATGCGAGCGCGATCTGCTTCACTTACCTTGGTCACAATGTACCCAGCGAAGTAGATTACCTTCTCAACTGATGAAGCGGTGATACCGAGAATCATCGCAATACGTGACGGTACACCACGAAGGAACCAAATGTGTGACACTGGTACACAGAGATCAATGTGACCCATGCGTTCGCGACGTACGATAGCGCGAGTGATTTCCACTCCACACTTTTCACAAACGATTCCCTTGTATCGAATACCGCGGTACTTCTTACAAGAACACTCGTAGTCTTCTACCGGACCGAAGATACGCTCATCGAAAAGACCGTGCTTTTCTGGGCGCTGAGTTCGGTAGTTGATTGTTTCAGGCTTTGTAATCTCACCGTATGACCATTCGAGAATGGTGTCTGGAGAAGCAAGCTTGAGGTTTACGCCATTATAGACGGTTGGTGCAGGAGCTGGCTTCTTGAAGCCCTCTGTGCGATTTGTTGTTTCAGTAGACATACAGTGTTACTTACGCGTTCTCATAATTACTTCGAGCCTGCGTCTCTTTATCAAGCTTCACGTCGAGTGCAAGACCACGAAGCTGATTGAGGAGCACATTGAAGGCTGCTGGTGTGTGTGGGTGAGAAATCTTCTCGCCACGCACGATGGCATCAAAGGCTGCTGAACGTCCGACAATGTCGTCTGACTTAATGGTGAGCATTTCACGAAGTGTGTAAGCGGCACCGTATCCAAGGAGCGCCCACACTTCCATCTCCCCGAATCGCTGACCTCCGACCTGTGCCTTACCTCCAAGCGGCTGCTGGGTGATAAGAGAGTACGGACCAATCGAACGCATGTGAATCTTATCTTCCACCATGTGGTGAAGCTTAAGAATGTACATGTAACCAACGGCAGTCTTTTGTGCGAATGGTTCTCCAGTAAGACCGTCGCGAAGTTGAATCTTGCCGTCTGCTGGAAGGCCAGCTGCTACAAGTTCTGCCTTTACGTCATCTTCTGACGCACCCGCAAATGGTGGCACGATTGCCTGGTAGCCGAGAGAATTTGCAGCCATACCGAGGTGAAGCTCGAGAATCTGACCAAGGTTCATACGTGATGGCACACCAAGCGGTGTAAGGAGGATGTCGATTGGACGACCGTCTTCGGTGTACGGCATATCTTCTTCCGGAAGAATACGTGAGATAACACCCTTGTTACCGTGACGACCCGCGAGCTTGTCACCGACTGATACATTACGCACCTGAGCAACCGTAATGTGGATGCGCTTGATGACACCACTTTCGAGCTGGTCGCCGTTTTCACGTGAGAAAATCTTCACACCGATGATACGTCCACGCTTTCCAGCTTCAAGACGGAGTGAAGTATCCTTCACGTCCTTTGCCTTCTCACCAAAGATTGAGCGAAGGAGACGTTCTTCTGGAGTAAGCTGGGTTTCTCCCTTTGGAGTCACCTTACCTACCAAGATGTCGCCTGGACGGATTTCAGCACCGATACGAATAACACCAGTCTCGTCGAGATTACGAAGCTTCACTTCTGATACGTTTGGAATGTCTGGAGTAGTTACTTCTGGGCCAAGCTTCGTGTCACGAACCGCACATTCGAATTCTTCGATGTGAATGGTTGAGAACTTGCTGTTCTTAATGAGACGTTCAGAAATAATAATCGCGTCTTCGTAGTTCGCACCGTTCCATGACATGAAGGCTACAAGTGCGTTTTGCCCTACAGCTACCTGACCATTGTCAGTAGATGAAGTGTCAGCGAGGAGATCACCACGCTTTACTTTCTGTCCGAGTGATACTGAAGGACGGTGGTAGAACGCAGAGAAGTCGTTGGTTCGCTGGAATGAAGTAAGTGGGTACTTCTTATCTTTTCCTTCCTTGTTCTTAACAACAATTTTCTTAGCATCAACTTCCACTACTTCACCTGCTTCAGCGGCGAAGATAACACGCCCGACATCGCGAGCAGCCATACCTTCTACACCAGTCGCTACGATTGGAGCCTCCTGGACAATACATGGAGTCGCCTGCTTCTGCATGTTTGAACCCATGAGCGTACGGTTGGCGTCGTCGTGGTTGAGGAATGGAATCATTGAGGTCGCAACAGAGAATGGCTGATTGGTTGCAATATCCATATACTCAACCTCATCTCGAGACACAACTCGTGGTTCACCTTTCTTTCGGGCTTCAACAAATTCATTCTTAATCTTTCCCTTGTCGTCGATTTCGATGGCTGAGTGCGCAATGGTGAAGTGTTCTTCTTCGTGCGCATTGAAGTAGGTGATCTCATCTGTCACCTTACCCTTTGCAACCTTTACGTATGGTGTCTCGATAATACCGAAGCGATTGACGCGCGAGTACATTGAGAGACGAAGGATAAGACCAATGTTTGGACCTTCCGGAGTGTGGATAGGACAGAGTCGGCCGTAGTGTGACGGGTGAACGTCACGCACCTCAAAGCCAGCTCGCTCACGAGTAAGACCACCTGGACCGAGTGCTGAGAGCGTACGGAGGTGTTCGATTTCAGCAAGAATGTTCTGCTGCTGTGAGAACTGTGAGAGCTGGTTGGTTGTGAAGAATTCCTTAATAGCCGCTTGGAGTGGACGCGGATTAATGATTTGCATCGGGAGTGAAGTCTCAGCTTCGATGGTCGACATGCGGTCTTGGATGTTTCGCTTCATGCGAGTCATACCAACACGTACACGCTGCTGGAGCATTTCACCAAAGTAACGGACACGACGGAAGCCGAGGTGGTCGATATCGTCCGGGAGTGCAGACGCGTCGTGATTGCTTTCAACAATGTACTTCAAGATAAGCTTGAGGTCGTCAGTGGTAACACCACGAACATCAGTCGCCTTCTTGTCAGTTGGAAGACCGAAGCGATTATTGAAGTGATGACGACCAATCTCTGAAAGGTCGTATCGCTCTCCCGCAAAGATTGAGTTCACGAACTCACGAGCGTTTTCAACGGTCGCGAGGTCACCATCACGGAGACGACGGTAGATTTCGATGTATGAATCATCAGTTGTCTTGGCTGGGTCCTTAGCAATAGTTGCCTTCATGTACTCTTCGCCTCGAGGAACATCCTTCACGAGCTTAATCATGTCAGCTTCCTTCTCGACACCAAGGACACGAAGGAGTGAAGAAATTGGGAACTTCTTCTTGCGGTCAATCTTTACGTAGATAACACCGTCAGCTTCAGATTCGATTTCTACCCACGCTCCACGAGCTGGAATAATCTTGGCACCAAAGAGTGTCTTGCCCTTTGATTCAGAAGCGGTGAAGAAGATACCGTAACTTCGAGCAAGCTGGGGCACGATAACGCGCTCTACACCATTGATGATGAAAGTACCATTGTCGGTCATCACGGGGATATCCGCCATGAAGATTTCCTGCTCCTTGTCAGAATCGAACGTCTTGTTCTTAAGCACAACCGTCGCACGAAGTGACGCTTCGTAGGTACGCTTATTTTCCTTCGCAAACTCTGGTGAGTACTTTGGCTCAGAAATCTCGTACTTCTTAAACTGAAGTTCAAACTTCTTTTCTGAGTAGTCAGAAATTGGAGAAAACTCTTTAAAGACTTCCTTGAGCGCTTCATTTGCAAACCACTTGTATGATTCGCGCTGTGGCTCAATGAGATCTGGTAGTGGTACACGTGCGCCCGCGCTCTTTTCAAAGCGCTTTTGCGGTAGGTGTCCAACTGAAACTCCCTTTGGATCCATATATTAAATAATTATGTAAAAACAAACGACAAAAGCCACGCAAAAGCGCTTCTTTTTCATTTTGTTTTTACCCGATAAATAAAATCATCACTCCTGTGATATTACTTACACGGTTCTCCAATCTCACTCCCAAAACACACTCGAGATCGCATCACTGCGTTTGTGCCGGGATTATACAGGATATCCACAGCTTTGCAATAGCTTTATGAGGATTTTGAGCGTCTTTTTTCTATCTCTTTATGATTGCCGGAGAGATATACCTCTGGGACCAGGAATTTCTTCTTTTTGAAGGTGATAATCTCCGGGCGTGTGTAGGCTTCTCCGGTTGTGGCGCGCTCGTCTTCAAGTGACTCAAAGGTCCCAAGCACACCAGGAATCTGCCGCGAGACTGAGTCGATAATCGTAAGTGCTGGTAGTTCGCCGCCTGTAAGGATGTAATCACCTACACTGATTTCTTCAGCTCTGAGAGCTTCTTTCACCCGAGCGTCAATGCCTTCATACCTGCCAGAGATGAGTACGAGATGGTCGTACTTTTTTACATACTCCTTTGCGATTTCATTGGTGAAGAGTACACCTCGTGGCGACATAATAAGTGTCTTCACTTTCTTCTGGTCTTTCTTCTTCCCTACCGCCTTTTCCCAGGCACGGAGAATCGGCTCGGCGTACATCACCATCCCCGGTCCTCCACCATATGGCTTATCGTCAGTCTTCTTATGCTTGTCCTTGGTGAAGTCGCGCGGATTGTAGTATTTCACTTCCATTTTCTTCCCACGCACTTTTGCTCCCTTTCCTTTATCGGTCTTTTGAGCACGACCAAGCACACTGGCGTTTGTATACGCTTCGCAGATTTCTGGAAACAATGTAATGACGTGGAATTGCATGGTTATAATGTATCTTTATATCGCTCCAAAAACAACGGAAACTGGGAATGGAGTGGTGTAGGAATTTGCTCGATAGTGCACCAGCGAATTTCTGCACACTTGTCTGGCTCCATGATTTTTACATCATCAGGATTTACTTGGGCACGATAGTCAAAAGCGAGCCAGTGGGTTTTTCTTCCTTCATGTTCACGATGAGCTTCGCGCAAACCAAGATACTCAAAGTTAAACGGTGTTGCACCAGTTTCTTCGAGTACCTCTCGCACAATCGCATCTTGGATTAATTCTCCAAACTTTAATCCTCCTCCCCCTAGTGGCTCCCAGGTAAAGTGTTCGTCTCTACATTTGTCAGTACGAAGGCTCACAAGATAATTTCCATTTCCATCATGTAGAAATGGGACAACTGCTATACCGACATAATCAACTCCTTTTGTCATTCAGAAATCGTAACATAAAAGCGGGCGGCCGTAAGGCCGCCCGCTTTTATTCATCTACTTAGATTTTGAGGTCTTCAATCGCCTGATCGAGAGACTTCATCTCTGATACAGGATTGTCTTCCTTCATCGCTTCTGACATTTCACGACTCATTCCCTTGCCACCTTCTGGTTCATTAATCTTGAGGTTAACACGAGCGTCATGCTTCATCCCTACTACTCGAAGGAGAGTTCGGATTGCCTTGGCAGTATTACCTGAGCGACCAATAATCTTCCCCATGTCATCAGCATGTACATCGAGAGTAAGGAGCACCCCCATTTCATCAACAGTACGGTTAATCTTCACTGCATCCGGGTGATCTACGAGTGCTCGTACGAGATTCTCGAGAAATTGCTTATCTTCATGCATATCCATACGTCTATATCTTATCTATAACTGGTAAGCAGTCGTCACGGCATGTAACGTGCTCTACGTAAAAGCATACGAGAGTAGCTCGTATGCGTCAACGGATCAAAGTGAACTAGTGTTCACGAGTTAGTCAGCTTCTGCGTCGGTCTGAGCTTCTGTGTGAGCGTCTTCCTCTGCTGCCTTTACTTCTTCAGCTACTGGAGCTGTTTCTGAGTGATCAGCTGGAGTTTCTTCATCAGCTACGATTTCTGGAGCTGCTGCAGCTGCGAGGGCTGCCGCTTCGGCATCAGCCTTAGCCTTAGCTTCTGCTGCTTCCTTAGCCGCCTTTTCTTCCGCAGCACGCTTGATAGCTTCCTCGTCAATAATTGGAGACTTCTTTGGAAGAACATTCTTCTTCTTACCTTCAATCACACCCTGTCCAACAAGAATATTGTGAAGAGTATCAGAAGGCTGTACACCTTTAGAAAGCCATTCTTTAGCCTTTGCGGCATCGAGCTGAACCTGATTAAGTTTTGGGTTGTATGAACCAAGACGATCGATGTGACGGTCGCTCTTTGGGCCTGTTCGCTTGTCGGTTACCACAATTCGGAACGAAGCATCGTTCTTGCGGCCAACACGCTGTAAACGCATCATTAACATAAGTGGCGCTAGCATACCAGATAGCGGAAAAAGGTCAATAGTGATAGACTCTGCGCATGAAAAATACCTTTGAGGGACCGGTCATGGTCCGCGGAAAGGGGGTCGGATTTGTCGCTCACCCTGATTTTACTGAAGATATTGTAATCGAGCGCGAAGCCTTAGGCTTCGCGCTCGACGGCGACATCGTCGAAGTGGAACTTAAGAAGAAAGTCCCCGGCAAACGCCAAGAGGGTGTGATTCTTCGAGTCGTAAAACCTGCTCACCGAGAGCTTATTGGTACAGTAAAAGAACGTCAGGAAAACGGACAGTCAGTAAAGTACATCCAGCCTGACAATACCCGTATTCATATTCGTCCAATTCTCCCCAAAGCAACCGTAAACGACGTCGGTATGAAGGTGGTAGTTGAAATCGAAAAGTGGAGCAATCCACTTCTCGACCCACTCGCTAAAATCACCGAAACTATCGGTCGCGCCGGTGATCACGAAACCGAAATGCAAGCCATTATCCGCTCTGGTGGATTCTCAAAAGCCTTCCCTGAATCAGTGCAAGAAGCCGCACACAAACTCTTTGAGACCAAAGAGCAGATTTTTGTTGATGCGCTCAAGGACCCGAAGCGACGCGACGTTCGTGGTATCACCACCATGACTATCGACCCGCACGATGCCAAAGACTTCGACGATGCCCTCTCATGTCGCACACTCGACAATGGCAATATTGAAATCGGGATTCATATCGCTGACGTCTCACATTACGTCCGTGAAGGCGAGCCACTCGACCAAGAAGCGCGTGAACGCGCCACATCGGTCTACCTCGTCGACCGCGTCATCCCAATGCTTCCTGAAGTCCTTAGTAATGACCTCTGTTCACTACGTCCCAACGAAGACCGTCTCGCCTTCTCAGCGATATTTGAGCTCGACAACGACGCCCACATTAAGAGCGAATGGTACGGCCAAACAGTCATCCACTCAGATAAGCGCTTTTCATACGAAGAAGCTCAAGAGGTGCTCGACAAGCAAGAAGGAATCCTCCTTGAGGAACTCAACACCATGATGCGACTTGGCCGCATTCTCCGCCGCAAACGGCACAGTAATGGGGCAATTGCCTTCGAGCAACCAGAAGTGAAGTTTGAACTCGACGAGCGAGGTGCACCGATTCGCGCGTACGCCAAAGTGCGCACTGAGACCATGCTTATGATTGAGGACTTCATGCTTCTCGCCAACCGTGAAGTAGCAACCCACATCAACAACCTCGCAAAATCAAAGAATCGCGACATGGCCTTCGTGTACCGTATTCACGATGTACCAAATCCAGACAAGATTGAAGAACTGGCCAGCTTCGTTCA
>JBDLTL010000010.1:0-32309 GCA_039799085.1 Candidatus Parcubacteria bacterium
ATGATTGCGACCAGCTCATCGGTAGTTTCGATTGGAGCTTGTTTTCTCGCAGTTACAATCGCCTTGGCAATTCTGCGTGAAAGTCTGTCTTCTCCATACCCGAAGATGATGTCAGCAATCGAAGTCTCTTCCCAGTCATTAACGATGTCACATGCGGTGAAGTCGTACTGTGCCGGGTCACCGAAGGTCATGTGAAGTGGCTCATTTTTCATAAAAGAGAACCCCTTCCCTCCGTCTGAAAATTGCTCCATTCTCCAACCCAAGTCGGCCAAGATGGCGTCTACGTTTCTAATATGTAAAGAACCCAGAATTTCGGAAATGTTCCGAAAGTTATTGTTGACCAAGTGAATGGTCGGCTTCGCATCTGTGAAGGATTTTCCTTCGAAGGCAGTCTCATCTGCGTCAATACCAATGTAGGTACCGTCTGCATCAAGACGCTTGATGATCTCTCGCGCATGTCCTCCGGCACCGAATGTTGCGTCTACAACAATGTCACTCTTATCGAGTAACAAACCATCTACAGCTTCTTGCTGTAATACCGTGATGTGTTGCATACGAAAGTGTGAATTTAGAGGACGCCAATCTCTCCAAGCTTTTCCGCTAGTGCGTCAGCTTGTTCTTCGATTGAGCGCTTGTAAGTCTCCCATCGTTTCTCATCCCAAATCTCGATACGATTATGGATACCGGCCAAGACAACGCTTGACTCTAGTTTTCCAAATTCCTTCAAGAAGTCTGGCACGAGAATACGTCCAACTGAATCCACCTCCACCTCTGTGGCTCCCGACAAGAAGAATCGATTGAAGCTTCTTGTATCCGCCTGCCCGAGCGGGAGTTCACCGATTTTCGCAGTGATTTTCTCCCACTCCGTGAGCGGATATACGAAGAGACAGTTATCAAGTCCACGTGTCACGACGAGCGTACTCCCAAGTTCCTTTCGCCATTTAGACGGTAAGGACAGCCGTTTCTTGGGATCCAACGTATGCTTATATTCGCCGATTAACATAACTTTGATAGTCGAGCTAATTTGGTGACCAACCACAACTGTGGAGAGTGTTGCAGCGGGTCACCAAATTAGCTCCGACATACTACTTTCATAGTATACCACTATCTCCCACCACTCGTACATTCTATACCACTTTGACCCACCAGCAACCACAGTTATACACATCTGATGGCGAAAAGGATGAAAAAAAAGCGAACCTTAGTGAAGAAGCAACCACAGTACCCTGTTCGACACACGTTCGTTATTTTCTTGGAAGGAAAATAACGCCGCTATGCTCGAAGTCGAAAAAACCAAAGCATCAGCTTTGGTTTTTTCGACTTCTGCGCAATGTCTCACAGAACACCGCGGTCTCTTTTAAAAAGTTTCTATGCCTCAACGCCAACTACTTTCGTTTTACACAAAGCATAGGCATGCACTCATTACCTTCGGCTGGCACCAAGTCCATCTGATGTTCTCTCTTAATAAGCATAGGAATCATATCTCTATCAAAGACACGCACTTTTGTTTTATGGGCAAAAAATATTTGGTATTTACCAAAATTCTCTTCAAAGTCGTCACTTTCTAAAAAAGCATTCATGTGTCCAAAACCTGCCGGCTCAAACCCTTCTTCTGTCATCTGATTTAGATTCGCATTGGTGTCGAAATCCTCTCCAGCTGGACGATTGAAGAAAATTTTCCATTCCCACTCCCCTATTTCATCCTCGCCAACTTTAAATATTTCAGGTGGGACATCCTTTATATTAGCTCCACGCATCCCACCAATAGCACCAGTTCGTAAGCTTAAAATAACTTCCTCAGGTAATTCAGTTGAAGACACCTTAAAGACTTTTTCCTTCTCAATTCCACCCTCCTGTAGATCTTTTTTCTCAAAATTTTCCATATTTTAATTATATTACTTTAATTCGCTGATTCAAGAGAATTCTCAGTAGTACCTATTCCTCCCCTCTCAGTCGCTTCAGTAAGAACTCTTTATCGAGTGTGCTTAAAAACCAACCGACTTTGGGACCGCTGTTTTTGCCGAGAAAAACTGTGTAAATAGCACCGAAGAATTCTTGGGGGGTGAGGCCTGACTCCCCTTTTACTTCATGAATGAGTTCGTGAAGTGATTGGCCGTCGATGGTGGCAAGGAGTTCGATTTTATCTGAGAGAAGCTTGAGGGCGGATTGTTGCGTTTCAGTCAGAGTGTTCGCTGCTTCAGGGATTGTTTGCTGAAGCGTAAAGATGAATTTATCGTCGGCATATTCTTTGAGCCATCGCTTTGCGTACACGATACGTTCGTCGAGCTCTGCGACATCAACATCGGTAAGTTCTGACTCTTTCATCTTGGCTACTTCATCGTAGATATCCATGTGTGGCATTTGCACGAGGAACGCTACTTGTGAGAAGCGTGGAAGGTAACGCACGGGAAATTCGCCCCGCTCATCGGATAAGTGAATGAAGTTGAAGACCTGTGAATCATCATCACGAACACCGCTCCAGTACTTTTCGGCGAGTTTGTCGTAGGTATCAAAGAGAATCGGAATTGCATCCCCTTCTGGATCGAAGTCGAGCTGACGATTGATTGGTGTCTTGAGCAGCAGTAAACGCAAGATGTGTGGTGGGAGGATTTCTACCATTTCTTGAGCTGAAGCAGCGTTACCCTTTGAAGAAGACATCTTCTTACCGCCGACGAGGAAGAATTCATTGAAAACACCATATGGTGGTTCGTGGTCAAAAATCTCGCGACAGATAGCCTCAGCAACCTGACGTGAACCGCCTTTCGTGTAGTGGTCCTTCCCTCCTCCTTCGAAGTTTACGTTTTGCGCTACAAACTTCGCTGCCCAGTCGAGCTTCCATGGGAACTTTGCGTTGCCGTTGTATGGAGACATGCGACCAGAATGGCCACAACCCTCTGCCCACGCGATAGTATCTGAACTACAGGTATACGCGACAGTCTCACCATCGAAGTCAGTAATCTTGGTCGCACTGAGATTACCACAGTTTTCACAGATAACATTGAGTGGGTACCAGTCTTCTGGCTTTTGACTCTTTGAGACACGGAAATAGATTTCACGCACGAGAGCGCGGCGTTCGAGCGCTTTCTTAATCATCTCGTTCATAGCGCCACTGCGGTAGAGTTCGCTTGCGCGGTACGTCTCAGCGTCAAAGCCAACTTTCTTCAACACCTTCACGTATTCCTGACCGTAGAGCTCTGCGATATTGTCATAGCCTGGTTCTGGAGATGGGATATTACAAAGTGGTACACCCATGTACTTTTTGTACACTACTTCATCGAGGTAGCTTGGAATACCATCCATCGGGTCGAAGTCATTGATCTCAAACAGGAACTTCACGTTGTGACCACGACTCTTGAGGACATCAGCCACAAGCGCGTGCATAGAGGCACTACGAAGTGAGCCTACGTGCACACGACCCGAGGCGGTTTTTTCGTCGCGCACGACGAGTGGTTTTCCTTCTTTTAGGGTCACCTGGTAGCGGCGCTCCACTTCATTTGCAATAGTATCTGCCCAAAACATACGTAATGCTTATCCTAGCGTAGGAATGGTAAAAAGAAAAGGCCGGCGCTAACGCGCCGGCCTTTTCTCACCTTGATACTTAAAGTCGAATAAAGTATTCAGATGCGCGGCGGACAAGAAAAAAGACCCGACTGGGACCTAAGTCCAGGGAGGGTCTTCTTTCGTAGTCCAACAAAGCAGATGGGTGCTTTATTCGACTTTGAGAACTTTGTACTTTTGTTTGCCGAGCGGAGTTTCAAATTCAAACTCATCACTCTTCTTCTTTCCCATGAGTGCCTCACCAAGTGGTGAAAGGTATGAGAGCTTGTGTTCGTGTATGTTAGCTTCATCTGATCCCACAATCGTGTACTCTCGCTTTTCTTTATCCTTGTCCTTTTGGATAGAAACAACTGAACCGAGACCTACAACATCACCATGCTTCTCGTGTGCAACAATCTTCGCTTCTTTGATTGTCTTCTCGAGGTATGAGATGCGCTCTTCAATCGCAGCCTGCATGTCGCGAGCTTCTTGATATTCAGCGTTTTCAGAGAGGTCTCCGAGACTACGAGCGTACTCGAGTGACTCAGCAACTTCCTTTCGGCGAACGGTCTTTAGGTGATCGAGTTCCTTCTTTAATTCTTCGAACTTTTCTGGGGTAAGAAACGCTTGTGTATCCATAATGCAAAAATTTCTCTCAATTATACGCAGTTACCTCGCCTGGTCAACTTGTGGGTTATTGTGTAGTTTCAATATTCTCTTGAAGCTGTGATTCTGCCTTGAGATACTCAGGTCGATTCACGCTCATCCACTCCATAATTTCACCCATGATACGGCCCGCACCAAGTGCATTACTACGTGGTGCGTGGTCCATCATAAGGATGTACGCAAAGCGGGGCTCCTCGTACGGCCAAAATCCTGCCGACCATGAGTTCACATACGCGTTACCGGCACCCACTTCAGCAGTACCTGATTTTGACGCGACGGCCACGTCTTTACGTTCAAGACCTCGCGCCGTACCACCATCCATGATAACGGTCTTCCGCATGCCTTCATGGATGATTTGTAGGTACGCTTGATTGAGTCCGATGTCCTTTCCTTCGGCCGCTACACCCTTTTCTACGTGTGGTGTAAGTAATGTCCCACCATTAGCAAGCGCCGCATACGCGCGAAGCATTTGGATAGGTGTCGCCTGAAAACCGTACTGTCCGATAGAGGTAAAGTACGTGTCTCCCAGTCGCCAATCATCATCAAAGGTTTCTTTCTTCCAAGCTGGATCCGGCACTACACCTGCCTGCTCTTGAGCAAGATTGATACCAGTGAGTTCACCCATTCCGAAGCGCCGATAATTCTCTGCCAACTTCGTAATCCCGAGTCCTGGCTGGTCGCCAAAGCCTCCACCAATAATGTAGAAGTAGACGTTTGAAGAAAAGGCTATTGCCTCACGCATCGTCATTGCGCCGTGTGCACGCCAGTCGTTGAAGTAGCTCGGGTTACTTGGGTTGTACGGATTTGGCACTACCAGCCTACCGGTACTGACGATGACTTTCTCTGGGCTAATGATTCCCTCTTCAAGTGCCTTATATGCTACAAACGGCTTCACGATAGAACCTGGCGTGTACGCACCTCCTACGATTTTGTTAAGGAACGGAAGACGCTCATCATTGTTGTACTCGTTAATCTTGGCAATATCGTCACCATCAGCCATCACTTCGGGGTCGTATGTTGGAAAACTCGTCAAAGCCAAAAGCTCACCTGTCTTCACGTCCATAATCGCCGCAGCACCACTACGGAAACCAGCTCGTTCGCTTGAACTTGCAATAATTTGATACATCGCTTCAGAAAGTTCTGCGTCGATAGAAAGATGGAGTTCGGCTCCACTCTCTGGGTGATTGATTTCGTACTCACTCACGATATGCCCGAGAGCATCTACCTCAACTACCTTATTTCCATTTCCACCTTTCAGGACATCATCATAGGCGAGTTCAACACCACTGCGCCCAAGGTAGTCAGTACGGAAGAAGAAGCCCTTATCGTCTTTCTTTGGATAACTTACATAGCCAAGCACTTGTCCGATACCGAGACGATCTGTGTACGCACGAATTGGAAAATCATATTCGCCACTTTCATCTACTTCGTTCCAAACAATCATCTCGCCGTTTCGGTCATACACGACGCCACGCTCAGCGATAATATGCACCTTATCGACTCGGTTGTTTTCTGAAATTGAACGATACTCTTCTCCCTTTACTACCTGCAAGGTAAAAATTTGGTAGAAAAATACAAACGCAATACAACTGAAAATAATTCCAATAGTGCGAACGCTACTTCGCTTAATCGGGAGCTCGCGCTTCCCTTCCATACGTCCCTGATTGAAATCAAGAAGATTAGACCCGTCGAGGAGCACCTCTTCCACCTCAACCTGTGATAGATACCGCTCCTTAAGCTTTCTCATACTCCTTATAGTGCATTAAGAGTCGCGGTCGCACAAATTCGCTTACTCCGTACCAAGCAATAGCACAGAGCGTAATAACAGGCACATCATAAAAGGCTCCAAAATAACCATCAAGCATAATCGCCAAAGGCAAGAGTAAAAATGCTCCCACCCTCCACGTAAACCAACCTGCCAGAAGCACAGCAGCAAAAAGTTGATTCTGCATCACCATAATAGCTATAAGGATGAAGATGAGTGCGCTTAGAATCGTTTTCATGGAAGTATTTCAATCGGAGTTGTGGTTGGTGTTGTTGAAGGTGTCGAGGTACCAATAGTGAAATTCTTGGTGTCGACAAGAAGCGCAGACTTGATAAGTTCGCGGACTCGCTCTTCGATGGTTGGTGGCGCCGTAGGCGCCACCACATCTTTAGCCACCGCGACGTAGTTGATACCCGTGACAGGCTTTGGGAGCACAATGTATCCATACTGCTCTGGCTGGGTTGGGCGATTCTCTACGTACGCAACCCGACCAAAGACACCTGGGTCAATACCCGGGACATACACGAGATTACCGACCGTGAGCGGAATCCCCTGCGGCACACTGACTCGTGCAATTCCACCACCGTACCCCTCAAGTGTTGTCATGACATTTGGTCCACTGATAAACGCTGTGGCACTAAAGCCAGGTGTTGTGAACAGTTCAACAAATGAGTAGCTGGGTGCCGTATACGTTACGATACCAATGACATTGTCTGCACCAACATACACCGTCGCGCCCACCTGTACCGAATCATCAGAACCACGATCTATCTGCATGAGATCGTACGGAAGCTCGGTTGGCCTTGCTATTACCGCGGCCGCGATACGTTCGCGCTCATGGACACTAAGAAGCTCACGGAGCCACATATTTTCTTCAAAGAGTCGTTGCTGTGTGAGGTCAGTACTCTGAGCAACCGCCAACTCATTTTCAAGTCGTTTGATTTCATCAACAAGCTCATCTTGCTCACGCAGAAACATTGGCAACCGAGAAGAAGAGGTTCGGAGCCACTCATTTGTCGAATGGATTGGATACATGACAACCCGTCCCACGAGAGTAAACAAGAACGGTATAGTCACTCCCAAAAGCAAAACCACGCCCGCACCAAAAAGCACGCGCGCGATTCTTTTTTCTTTCGTCTTTTTAGAGTTGAGTCGTGAATGAACCTTCATGGTCGAGTAATATTTCCAAGTATGCGTCGAGGTCTTCTATAACGATGCCAGCACCTCGAATCACAGCCCGAAGCGGGTCAGGCACAACAATAACTGGTACCTGAAGTGCATGTTCAAGAAGTGCTGAAAGTCCCGGAATAAGCGCGCCGCCTCCTGAGAGATGGATGCCGCGTTGCATGATATCTGCAAGTACTTCCGGCGGAGTTACTTCAAGGGCGGCGCGCACATTCTCCACAATAGTATCGATATGTCCGGCCACAGCATCGCGTACATCGGCATCAGTAATAACCACCTCGCGCGGCAATCCTGTCACCACATCTCGCCCACGTATCACCAAGTCCTTCCCGCCGTTTTGTGAGTTTGAAATAGCTGCAAGCGCTACCTTAGCGTCTTCTGCTGTTTTTTCACCAACATGCACCTTGAACTGGTCGCGCACGTACGAAGCAATCGCAGTGTTGAGGTGGTCACCAGCAATACGGAGATTTTTTGAGACCACAAGCCCATTGAGTGATATCACGGCGATATCAGTAGTACCGCCGCCAATATCGACAATCATGCTACCGACAGACTTACCAATTGGAAGCTTGGCGCCGATTGCTGCCGCCATTGGCTCTTCAATCAAAAAAACGTCTCGTGCTCCAGCGTTCTTAGCAGCATCGTGAGCAGCGCGCATCTCGACGTTGGTGATACCAGACGGCACTCCGATAAGTACTCGCGGAGCAATGAAGGTACGAACGTCATTACGTACTTTGGCAATGAGGTACGCAAGCATTTCTTCTGTTACTTCAAAGTCAGAGATAACTCCGTCAACAAGTGGTCGCACCACCTCGATATGACCTGGTGTACGCCCGAGCATTGCCTTGGCTTCGTTACCGACAGCAACAAGCTGGCCGGTTTTTTTGTTGATGGCGACAATGGTTGGCTCATTGAGCACGATGCCTTTGTCTTTGACGTAAACAAGTGTATTTGCCGTGCCGAGGTCGATAGCGATATCAGTCGACAGCGCACAAAGGAGCGAATTGAGTTGTCGCGCAAAAAAGTTCATGTGGCGGTTATTGTACTACGTATTTCTGTTGATACAAAATTATGGTTTAGGGTATGTAAATAGCCGGTTCGCTTCGCGAACCGGCTATTTACATCATCACTTACTCACTAATGAAGTCCGTATACAGCTCCTCTTCAGTCAATTGACGCACCTCACCAGTCGCTCGAGTAACAACTTCGAACATGCCATTCTCCTTCCCCTTCTTACTCACAACGACACGGTACGGTATACCAATCAAATCACTATCAGAAAATTTCTCACCGGCGCGTGCTTCGACACGGTCATCAAAGAGCACCTCGACTCCGGCACCGGTAAGCGACGTATACACGCCCTCGGCCCAATCCTTCACCTCAGAATCCTCGAGATTAAGTCCAACGAGATGTACCTTAAATGGTGCTACTGCCTCAGGCCACACAAGACCCTTCTCATCGCCCAGAACCTCAACGAGTGTTCCCATGAGGCGAGTTGGACCAATACCATATGAACCCATGTACACAGGGATGTCTTCTCCTGCTTCATTCTTATAGGTAAGTCCGAGGGGTTCAGAAAACTTCGTTCCAAGGTGGAAAATGTTTCCAGACTCAATCGCTTTCTTTTCAATTAAATCTTCTTTCACTAAGCCGAGTTTTGCAATTACTTCATCTGTGTACACTTCACTATTGAGTGCAATACCACTCTTTTCATCGACGTAGATAATGTCTTCTCCAGCGTTAGAGACAGTTTGAAACTCTTCAGAAAATTCACTAAAGATTCCACCTGAAGCAAATGTTACGTATGTCTGCTCACCAATGCCAGCACGCTCAAATACTCGTTTATACGCTTCGCGCATACGATTATAGAACTCGTTGTGCTCGGCCTCATCTTTAGAGAAGTCATACAGGTCCTTCATGAGGAACTCACGACCACGCATAATGCCACTCTTAGCGCGAGTTTCATTGCGGAATTTGTTTTGGAACTGGTACGCATACCGTGGCAAATCTCGATACGAAGACACGAAACCAGACATCATGCGTGTCATCGGCTCTTCGTGCGTAATTCCGAGACCTACAACAGTGCCATTCTTGAGTTCAGACTTAAACCAGTTATCGACTTTTGCATCATCCCACCGGTCAGTCTTTTCCCACACCTCGCTGTCTTGAAGCGCCGTCATAACAACTTCTTGCCCACCTTCACGATTCATTTCTTCTCGGATGATCTGGACAATCTTGTTGAGCGTACGAAGTCCTAACGGCAAATAGGTGTATACACCTGCCATTTCCTTGTGTACGTATCCCGCACGAATAAGCAGCTGGGCGTTCTTTGCTACCTCATCTGCTGGCGCCTCCTTGCGGGTCTTGGTAAAGAGTTGTGATTGTCGCATATCGTTTAGAGTAATCGTGTAATGTCATTAAAGGTAACAGCAGCCATCAAAATCATCAAAAGTACAAAGCCAAAGAGATTCACCCAACCAGTCACCCGAGGAGGAACTTGTCGCTTTGTTACTGCTTCAATCGCCACAAAAACAAGACGACCTCCATCAAGTGCTGGGAATGGAAGGAGATTAATAACAGCAAGATTAAGTGAAATCATGGCGGTGAAAAGAAGAAGTGGTGAGAGACCGTACGATGCTGCGTCGCCCACCATACCCACGATGCCAACAGGACCAGCTACACTCTTGAGATCAGCTTGTCCAACAAATGAATCTCGAATCAACGTGTAGAGGCCAGTTGTAATCGCCGTGAGTCCATCCACTGTCATCACGAGGCCATCTTTGACAGCCATCAAAGGAGCCTCTCGACGCATTTCAACCAATGAGAGTGATGTACCGATGACATACTTCTCAGGTTCGCCTTCTACAAGGCCATTTTTCGGCACAATAACGACTTCTTTCGTTTCGTCGTTATTTACAAACGTAACTTCAATCGGTTCCGGTGCGTGACTTGAAACAAATGCACTAAATGTACTTGGAGTTGGTGCCTCTAGCACATCACCACCTGACGTGGCTCGCTCGATGATGGCGCCGGTTGGTAACGCAGCAGCAGCCGGAGAGTCTGGTAACGTCCCTGCGACTACCAGCTGCGCGTCCTGTGTCGCTGATGCCTCATCGACAGCTGTTGGCACCCCAATCATGAGTACAACCACAAAGAGGAACCACGCAAAAAGAATGTTCATTGTGATACCCGCAAGTAGCACTACCGCTTGCGCCCACTTCGGCCGTTCACCAAATGCTCGTCCAACATCCTTTGGGTCTCGAGGTGCTGCCCCCATCTCGGCCGCTTCTTCCGCATTCTCACCAAAAATCTTTACATATCCACCGATTGGAAGAAGGTTGAAATTGAAATCAGTCTCACCACGCTTAATGCCAAAAAGACGTGGCGGAAACCCAATCGCAAATTCATCAACCTTCATGCCGGTCTTTTTGGCAGTGATGTAGTGTCCCCACTCGTGCACCAAGACGAGAACGAAGAGAACGAGTAGAAATAGGAAAACTGACATATATTACTTTTGTAGTTCGACTTCTTTTTGGTCAAAGAGCGATTCGAGAGCTTTATTGGTAGCGTCTACTTGTGTCTGCACTTTTTCTTTTTGAGAAAATTTCTCATCTTCGCTAATGTCGCCGTCTTTCTGCTGTTTATCGATAGCCTTCATGACTTCATCCCGGACAGCTCGAACAGAAATACGAGCATCTTCTAGCTTTGATTTTGCTAGCTTTGAAAGTTGTGCACGCCGTTCGAACGTAAGCTCTGGAAAAATAACACGAACACCATCTGAATCAGAGACGGTAGAAATACCAAGATCGGCGTCGCGAATTGCCTTTTCTATTGCAGCCACTGCGCCTTTATCCCACACACTGATGCGGAGTGTTCGAGCGTCTTCGATATTGACACTTCCCACCTGATTGACAGGCACCATGGTGCCATAACTTTCTACTCGCACCCCATCAAGAAGCATTGGACTTGCCTGTCCGGTTCGAATACCGGAGTATTCTTTGGCTAGCCACTCAGTTACCTCTTTTAATTTAGTTCCAATATTTTCCATAAAACAATACGATTTAGTCTCGTCAGTGTAGCACCTTTTTCTCTTTATTTTAAGCCGGCAATGTCAGCGCCAGATGCTCGAGTAAGAACTTATTTGAAGCGCCACGGGTAAGTAAGAGCCGCACGACAAACTCAAGTTCTGATACGACTGACTGGGGCAGCTTGAAGCGTTCATGTTCGAGATACGCCGTAAGACCTCTCTTGATTTGCTGTTGCCAAGCATGGTCTTTGGCTTTGGTAGCCTGCTCGATGGAGGCGAGGCGGGCGGCAAAGCCGCCCGCCTTAAATACGACAAATATATCATTCTCTACGAGTACCCCAACCGCCTCCTGCCGTTCAAAACGAGATTCAAGCGTCGGCAAGAACGAATATCCAAAAGGAATAATAAAAACAAAACGTGTCGACACGGGCGGCTCTTCAATAAGCTTAAGAAGTGCCTGCTGAGCTTCTTCTGTGACAAACTCTGTTGCGACCAAAATTACTCGCAGTGTTGCGTCACTATCTGGTCGGCGATGAGCATGCTGTGTTAGTGTCCGCACATCATCAATTCCAAATTGCGCCAACCGATATTGATCTTGCGTAGGAACCTCATGATATTCATCAAGAGTACATGAGAGTGGGCTTTCAGAACAAAATAAAACAGCATGATGTGAATTCATACTGCTTATTATGATGGTCATTTCCCTTTTTGCAAATCTATAATGTGTCTGATGACGCGGCGGAGGTAATGCTCGAAGGTCTCTCCCTGCTGGTAGATAATTCCTTGTTCGTACCGCCAGCCATTCATATAGTCGGTAATGCTCTGCTTAATCTCTTGTGTCGCCCCTTCGAATCGTCCAGCGAGCAGAAGTGGAATATGAAGTGGTGCGATTTTCTTAAAGAGTGGGTGCTCTTTACCTTTTGGACCAGTTCCGAAGAGTCCGCTCTTTTTGAAGATTGACCATTCTCCAAGCAGTTGATCGAGTCCATCGTCTACCTCCTTACTGAAGAGCGGATCACCGGCTGCTTCTGCAGCAGCTTTTAATGAAGCGGCATTTTGCAAGTCTTCAAGCGTGTGCGGTTTCTTAAGGTCAGAAAGCGGGACGAATGCTTGTGGTTGTGGTGGCGGAGTCGCAGGTCGTCCGAGCGGTTCGACAGATGGCACGTTTTGAACTGGCGGAGCTGGTGCCGAGAAGACAGGCTTCGGTGCAGGTGCAGGTTCCTGTGTCGACATTCCGCCAAGTGGTACAAATGCTGGCTGTGGCATTGCTGGCTCAGGCTCTATAGGCGCCTCAAATCGTGATGTTTCCTCGACAGCCTCTTCTCTTGACTCAACTGGAGCAAAGTCTGGTTGAGGTTCTGGTTCTCTCACAATCGGGATAGATACAGATGGTGCAGGTTCTGCTACTTCTGCATGTGGTGCGACAGACTCCGCAGATTCACGTGCTTCGAGTGTCTTGAGTACAGCTGCATACGCGTCTTCAAGTCGCTTCATAGCAGAGCCTGCTGAAGAACCGCTATTGAGACGCTTCATCGCATCAAGTAGCGCTCCCATGTATTCTCGACCGACTTCGTTATTGATATCGACGAGATTAACTGGGTTACCAACTTTCTCATTAACTGATGCTTTGATTTCGCGAATACGAGCCAGGTATTCATTGGCATCCGCTGAAATCACAGGGGCTTCCGGCGCAGCTGCTGGAGCCTGTGGCGCGGGTGCAATTGGCTGCTGAGTTGCTGCCATTTGTGGCTGTGGAATCGGAGCCACAACAACAGGCTCCACCGGTACTGGAGTTGGTACGATTTCTTCTCTTGCGGGTTCAGACTTAACTTCTTCTGTTGGTATCCACGCCGGTGCCGCTGTGAAGACAGGAATGGTTGTTGTTTTCGGTGCCGGAACAGAGGTGGCTTGTGGTGCAGCTGGAGCCGCGAAGCTCGGCGCAACACGATATTTACCAATAGTGAGCGGTGGCGCAGGTGGTGCCTGTACTACCGGCTTTTTAACTGGCGCAGGTGTCACACCATACGCAGTGATTTTTTGTTCAAGAGAAAGTCTGACGGTTTGGTCTTTGCCACCATTTGAATAAAGAAATACGAGATCACGAAGCTCGCTTTTTTGTGGCGCAGGAATCTCACTCTGACGAATAGAAGCCAACAGGTGCATCACACCACTTTGTGAATCAAAATCAAAGACTGCGTTCCCGTTCACGGGCAAAGAACCAACACTCACCATATGCACCCATGATACCACTCTTTAAAAAGAAAAAGTTATGAACAGCCTGTGAATTAAAACTATGCAGCTTCTTGTTGCTCAGCTTCAATATACATCAACTCTTCGAGCTCACTTCGTACAAAGAGTTCACCGAAGGTGATGTCCTTATGGGCATGTGTAAGTTCAAACATCTCTGCCATCATATCCACCCATGCGAGGTATGTTTCGTACTTAACATTTTTCTGTGCCAAAACTTCCTTCTTCACAGCATACGGCTGAGTATCGAACTCAAATATCTCTGGAGAAGTCATTGTAGAAAGAAACACATCGAACGTGTTGGCGTACTTGTACCCAAATGTCTCATAAAAGAAACCGCTCGTCTGCGCTGTCTCGATTTTTTGAATCTCACGTCGAAGTGTTACTTCTAGGTGAGCTTTTGAATTAAAGGTGCGTGCTGCGAACTGCTTGTACCGTGGTATCTCAAGAATCCTATCAACAACCTCTGAGAGCGATGTCCTCGGCCCCCTTTCCGCCTTACTTACGAGTGGTCCTTCAAGTGGAGCATGATGGATCTGGCGCTCATTATCATTTGCTACTGCCTTGGCAATAGCAGATTCAACCTGTTGTCTCGACAGTGGCGCGACCTCTGGTTCCGGTTCAGGACTCTTTATCACAATCGGAACTATTACCTCTGCCTCGTCTTCTTTGCCGACCCCAACTGAACCAGAGGTCGCGCGGACTGCGGTCTCACCGCCCTCTTCCACGCCATCTGTATCTGCTTCAAAGAAATGTCCCAACCCTTGCTCAAGCTGATCAAGATTTTCTTCAATTTCCTGCACAGTGTCTTTCAAATGCTCGAGAACAAGCTCACTTAACTTGTCATGCTTCGTGAGATATTCAGTGAGTCGATGTTTTGTACTGCGAGCACGTTCAGCAGAAACTCCGAGTTGATTGTAGTAGTGCTGTCCGATATTTATGACGTTATCGGCCGCTATTACCTCAGTGATCTCCTGATACTTCTCAAGCATCGCTTCTGCTCGTTTGTGTGAAGCATCAGCTGTAGCAATCAGTGATCTGAGTTCAGCAAGAAACTCTGAATCCTCTTCTTTTTCTACAGATGGTTCTGAGGTGTGTATCGCAGATTCAACTACCGGCTCTTGTTCATATGTAACTGGAGTAACCGGTATTAGACTTGAATCTATTGGCTTTACCGTGGCGACTTTTTCAGTAGTTGGTACAGGCACCACATCAGACGACACTGTCTCATAGTGCGTCACCTCTGCCTCACTCGCCGTATCGAGTATCTCAAGAAGTGCGTTGTACCCTTCTTGCAACCCATCAATATCTTCATCACTCAATTCATCTCCGTGCTCTCTACGATCAATGCAGTCATCGACTGTTGACACTGTCCTTGTGTATGCCTCTTCTGTTTTTTCTAGAATTTCGCGGGCACGACCTGGCGCATGGGTCTGTGCGAGCGCTCGGATTTCTTCATGGACCTCAACGAGTGATTCTCTGAAACTCAAAAGCCCCTCGATGGTATTCACATCGACATTGTCGTTTGCTGCCTCGGGAGCGGGCGTGACTGTACGGTGTTCAGGATTCATACTTACATCATATCAGGTACTGCGGGTAAAGGTGGCGGTGGAACTGGCTTTTGGTATCGAAGTCGTATCTCCTCTTCTACTTCGTCGCGCGGGCGGCCGTAGCGTTGAAGGCTTTGTTCACGAAGGTAGGCCGCCCGCGCCGGATCAGATACAATCGGTGGATTCATCGCCACACTAAACGGTGTCGTTGGTACACCATTAGCAAGTACACGCATGTACGCGTTGAAGTTTGGAATATTCATCAGGTCATGAGCACTGAACGCTGGATGGAACTGTTGCTCAAGGAACTGTGCATCTTCATTACCGACACGGAAAGCCGCCATTGAACCAACGTTACCAAAGACCGCATCCTTAATAGCTGGATCGAGCTGCGCAATAAACTGGTGCGCAACGGTCAGACCTAGCTTGTACTTACGAGCCTCTGAAAGAATCGAGCTAATTGCTGGTGTTGAGATATTCTGAAACTCGTCGATGTGAAGGAAAAATGGTGGGAAGTTTCCGGTTGGGTCATCGACACGTGACAATGCCGCCATAAGAATCTTACCGACAAAAATCATACCGATGAGATTGGCATTGATTTCTCCAAGACGACCCTTCGAAAGATTTACAAGAAGGATTTTCTTCTCGTCCATCAGCATGCGGAAATTGAAAGCACTCTGCTGCTGGCCAATGATGGGTCGCATGAAGTCGTTCGCTGTGAAGACGTCGAACTTCGACACGATGTACGGCACAATATTTTCAAGCGCCGCCTCCCCACCCGCCTTGGTCGCAATCTCGCGCCAGAACTGCACCACCACAGGATTGGTCGCTTTCTCAAGTTTTTGTCGGCGATAGCGAGCGTCTGCCATCACACGTGAGATGTCCATGAGTGTGTTGCCACTCTCTGGGTCTTCCATTACGAGCATGGTGGCGTTGCGGAAGTACTGCTCAAACATCGGCCCCATAGACTCAGGGTTCGCACCGTAGAGTTTTTGGAAAATTGAAAAGAGTTCATTGACGACGAATGTCTTTTGCTCTGGCTTACGGTAGTCATACTCGAGCATATTCAGACCAACCGCTCTATCCATGCGTGACGGATCAAAGTAGATAACATCCTGTTCGCGATGTGGCGGAATAGCTCCAAGCACCTCTTCAATATCAGTTCCATGAGGATCAATGAAGCACACACCATGACCAGCCTGAATGTCCTGAATGATGAGATTCGTGAGGAATTTTGACTTACCAGTACCTGTCTGCCCAATCACGTAGAAGTGGCGCATGCGGTCCTTTTCTGAGACGTAAATTGGTCGTTCGCTCCCTCGATGTTTGTTGATACCAAGAATTGAACCTTCAGTTGGCATATCATTTGGTGCAGGTGCCGTGTTAGCGTACGACTGCTTAAATTGCGGTGTGGAGTGAATACCATCACTTGGGAAGTGTACGAGACTGGAAAGCTCCTTAAGTGAGAGCGGCATCACATTTCGAGTACTGAATTCTCGGAATGAAAAAGCCTTGAGTGCTCGCTTGGCGGAAACACCACTCTGACGGTTCATCACAAAAGAGTTACCGTCGACTGAGGAAAACTGGTTAAACGTTGACTCGATCTCACGCAAAATCTGGTCTGCCCTGCGAGCATCAGTAGCCGATACCACCATACGGATGTTGGTTTCGACAATCTCTGAGGTGATTTTCTTTCGGAACTGTTCATTGGCTTTTTTGTCAGCTTCTGATTTCCCTTCCTCTTTCTTCTCTTCTTTTTTCTTATTGAAGATGAGATCTGTCACCGCACCACGAAACTCACCAGCCATTGTGCTACGAGAAATCGCTTCACTTGGCTTTACTCCCTTATCAACCTCTTTGATGATAGATTCGTAGGTCTTATGATATTCGTTTTTGCCGAATCGGATGACGAATTGGAGGGCGGCTCCGCCGCCCTCCCGTTCAATCTTCGAAAACGCATTCAAAATCACAGCAAACGGATCGGCGGTAAAATCGCTCTCCACCTTGATTGGGTATATTGGATGCTTTTTTAGAGTCACTTCTGAGACAAGTGCCGCCCCATCATTTACAAAAATATTGTAGTCATGTGGCTGAACTAGCAGTACCGCATGAGGAAACAGCGAAAGTGTCTGCTTCTCAAACAACGTCGTAAACTCATTTGGCACCGAAGCGTAAAAAATAATATCGTCACTACTCTCGGCCACAGCTACTTCAATCACAAAGTGATTAGATGCACTGGCTGTACCAATGGTCCGCAATCCCATGAAAAGCTGCTCCATAGTCCCTACAAGCTGTTGCAGTTGCTGCATACCGTCTTCAGACAGTTTCATCGCTGGAAGTGTCACCTCATAGAGCGTCATGTGGAGTATATGCCACGGCGAGACACCTTCCTTCAGGTCGGCCACCTTCGCTCCTGAGCGAATCTGCTCAATCAGCTGTCGATGCACTTCATCGACCACGTAGGTGTTGTTGGTCTGCTCAAGGACCGTGAGCGCATTTTTAATTCCCTTCTCGTACGCAATTTGAAGAATGTCCTCAATCGGATCGTGTGAAATAGCAATAGCTTCAGCTGATTGTGTGACCTGTTCGGGTGTCAGTGCATAGTCTTTGTCGAGCACCATCTTTGGAGTGAAGCTGGTGTAGCTTTTGATTTCCTGACGACTGACGGTTTCAATATCTGCCTGATCAACTTCTGGTGTACGATGAAGGAGCTCCCGCTCGCGAGCAGCAATTTGATTACGTAAATACTCTATCTCCTCACTCGGAGACGAAAACTGCTTCGGTGCACCCTCATACATATGTTGTTATTGTACCGCGAAGGCGCGGCTTCGCCGCGCCTTAACCACACCTCTGGGAAACTTTTTAAGACATTCACTTAAGGGTTGTATCCTTTGTCCAATATGTATATAAAGTCTTATTGAAATCTCGAATCCTCTGATTAAGCAAGACTTTGTCTAAATTCTTGTACCTTCCAAAATAAAAATCCCAAAGTGCTCGCTTCGACGGATTCTTAAGGCGAAACTGAACGTTGATCCAGTGAAATTTTTGTAAAAATACAAGAATGGTGACATCTTGTTGCTTGTACTTCTTCAAAATCGCTCCAATATTCTTCGCTATGTATGTCTCACGAAGAAAAATCCGAACCCACCACATTAAGTACGTTCCCCTTCGGCTAGGAATTAACTGATTCGAACCTGGCGTGTGTATGTGAAGTAATTCAGAAGGACCATCTACATGGTAAAGCTTCACATCGTGACCTTGTCTCCAGAGGGCAATAATATGTTCGTACATCTGAATATCCGACAATACCCAAGGGTATTTCTTAGCAACCTTGCGTAATATTTTCATACGCTCTCGTATGATATGTACCGGCTTCTTATCAGGCGGGTACCCATTGCAAACATCCTCATAAGATCCATTCTGCATTGGTGATTCAAATATGATGACGTCTGGTTGATGACGAGCAACTGCCTCTGCTTGTCTAGTGTCAATTTTATTTGATTCTAAGCAACTGGTTTGGATTAGTTTCATAACTAGATTCTAAAGCTCATTAGGTGTAGGGGCCATGATTCTTTTAATGTATCCATATTGTATATGTTAAAAGAGGCCCTTCGGGCCACCTTAATCCACCTACTTCTTTGCGAGAACAGCGCGCTTATAGACATCAAGATGTTCGAGTGCAATACCGGTTCCTTTAGCTACACAAAAGAGTGCTTGGTCAGCTACAACAGCCTTCACTCCCAATCGACGACGGACAAGCTCTGGAAAATTGCGGAGTTGCGACGTACCACCAGTCATGATAATGCCGCCATCGATAATGTCTGCCGCGAGCTCTGGTGGAGTCTCCTGAAATACGTCCCGAATAGCCTTTACCATTTCTTTGAGTTCCTTACCGATAGCTCGAACGACTTCGTTACTTTTGATTTCAGTCGTGCGAGGTAGACCTGAAATCATATCGCGTCCCTTAATTTCCATGACCAATTCTTCTTCAAGCGGGAGCGCTGAACCGACTTTAATCTTGATATCTTCCGCGGTCTTTTCACCAATCGCAAGATTGCGAGTCTTTTTTACATAGTCGATGATAGCGCCGTCAATACGATTGCCCGCACATTTCACTGAGTTGGCTGCCACAATTCCTCCGAGCGAAATAACCGCCACGTCGATAGTACCTCCTCCAACGTCAACAATCATATGTCCCTGTGCTTCATAGACTGGTACACCAGCGCCGATAGCCGCAAGAATTGGCTCCTTTACTACGTAGGCATTTTTTGCACCGGCACGAATAGTTGCTTCTACTACAGCACGGCGCTCTGTCGAAGTTACACCAGCTGGCACCGAGACCATCACATCAGGACGAAAGAGACTGTACTTACTCATTGATTTACGAAGAAAGTATCGAAGCATCGCTTCAGTTACTTTATAGTCAGCAATGACACCATCGCGCATCGGACGGTACGCGCGAATACTGTCAGGAGTGCGTCCAATCATCGCCTTAGCTTCACTACCAACAGCTAATACATTATTACTATCATCAATTGCTACCACCGATGGCTCATTAAGCACAATTCCTTGCCCGGGCACAAACACGAGAATACTTGTGGTACCGAGGTCGATACCGATTTTGGGAGTCAGTCCACCAAACATGTAGGCACTATACTACCGTTTTTTGCAAAGAAGCACAAAAGCGTATACCCACGGCAATGCTTTCTTGGTATAGCATATCTGCTATACTCACACTCGTATGCAAGATATAGGAACCCGTATTGCGGACGTACGCGAAACCGCAGGCCTTACCCAAAGCGACTTAGCCAAAAAACTCAAAACCACCCAAAGCGCCATCGCTCGCATTGAAAGTGGAAAGCAGAATGTGAGCGCAGATATGTTAAAGCGCATCAGCAAGGCGCTTGGCAAAAACCTCATTACCCTCTCCCCTGGCACGGTTAATGTGCAAATTAAAGGTGGCAAGAAGCTTTCCGGTACCATTCAGACCAACACTTCAAAGAACGGCGCAGTTGGTCTTCTGTGTGCTTCTCTTCTCAACAAAGGTACGACGACGCTTCATGGTATGCCACGCATCGAAGAAGTACACCGCCTCGTTGAAGTACTTGAAAGTATTGGTGTAAAGATTGAGTGGACAAACAGCGTGATGAAAATTACTCCACCGGCAAAAATTGACCTTTCTAAAATTGACGTCGAGGCAGCGAAGCGAACTCGCAGTATCGTGATGTTCATCGGACCACTGATTCATCGTATGAATACGTTTTCACTTCCTCAGTCAGGCGGTTGTAAGCTCGGTAGTCGCACCGTCCGTCCGCACTTCTACGCTCTTGAAGAATTTGGTGTTGATATCACTGTAACTGACGATGCTTATAAAGTATCAGTGAAACACAAGCAGCCACAGGAGATTATTCTCTACGAATCTGGTGACACCGTGACTGAGAATGCTCTTATGGCTGCCGCGCTCTTTAAAGGCACAACAACCATCAAGTACTGTTCTGCCAATTACATGGTGCAGGAGATGTGCGTCTTCTTGCAGAATCTTGGCGTTACCATCGAAGGACTTGGTACTACTACCCTCACCATCACCGGTGTTCCTGAAATCAAGAAAGATATCGACTACTACCTCGCTGAAGATCCAACCGACTCGATGTTCTTCCTCGCAACTGCGATTGTAACCAACTCCACACTTACTCTCACCCGCTGTCCGATTGAATTCCTTGAACTTGAACTCCTCACTCTCAAGAAGATGGGCTTTAAGTACACACAGAGCAAGCCGTACCTTGGAAAAAACGGTCAGGTGAAACTTGTCGATATCACAACCAAACCATCAAAACTTTCAGCTGTTTCAGAAAAGATTCACTCTCGTCCGTACCCGGGCATCAACGCTGACAACCTGCCGTTCTTTGCAGTGATTGCGACCCAAGTGCATGGTCAGACACTCATTCATGATTGGATGTATGAGAAGCGCGCAATTTACTTCACAGAGCTCGATAAGCTTGGTGGCGACACTGTGCTTGCAGACCCGCACCGCATTTACATCACCGGCCCAAGTAAATTGCGCGCCAATGAACTCGTGTGTCCACCAGCCCTTCGTCCGGCTACCATTCTGCTTATTGCGATGCTTGGCGCCGAGGGTCGCTCAATCCTCCGCAACATATACAGCATCAACCGCGGGTACGAAAAACTCGTCGAACGCCTCACCACCCTCGGCGCCGACATCAGCTACTTGGACGAATTTTAAGAAAAAGACCCTCTTGGAGGGTCTTTTTCTTAATTGAGTACGATTTGCTATACTAGCCTGCATGTACGTCATCGAAGTGATTCCTCTCATCCGCGGCACCAAGCTCGAATCACTCTCATACTATTCCAGTCTCTCCTACGAACCTGGGACATTTCTTCAGGTTCCAATCAGAGGCAAGACTCAGCGCGCAATCGTAACCAAAGCTGAAAGTGTTAGCGCCACCAAGACCGCCCTCAAAGCAGCCACTTTCTCTCTCCGCAAGCTTCCTGCTCAACCCAAGGCACCATCTGTGCCGAAAGTTATAGAGAGGACCGCCAAAACGCTCTCAGAAAAGTATCCCGCCTCAACTGGTGCCATTCTCTTCAGTCTTCTCCCGAGTGATATTCGAGACGGTAGTCGAACCTATAAGAACACTTCGGATATCGTCCATCAAGAGGAAACCACTCCTGCCGTTCTCCAAGCCAGACTCGACGAACGCTACCTTGCCTACCAGAGCCATGTGCGAAGCACCTTTGCTCGTAAGGGTTCGGTGCTTTTTGTTGTGCCGACGAGTACCGATATTACATACGCCGCAAAGGAGCTTGGGCATGGTATCGAGGACAGAGTCGTTATCCTTGAGAATAGCTCTAAAAAGAAATTCGATGAAGCACTCAAGAAACTTGAGGACATAAGCTTCCCCAAACTCATTATTACGACACCGGCTCTCGCGTACACCGAACGAAGTGACATCCTGAGCATCATCATTGAGCAATCAGCTAGCCCACACTATGTTGAGCGCACACGGCCATACTTGGACCACCGTGATGCACTTGTCGCATATGCGAAGCACGCGGGAGCTGGCATTGTACTTGGTGACACTGTGGTGCGGACTGAAGACGAGGTAAAACGTCGCAACGACATCTACCTGACATACGGTGATGAGCTCAAACGCCTCATCTTTTCTGCACCACTAACGGTACTCACCCAGAATGATAAGCCAAAGACTGAAATGCCCTTTCAACTTTTTTCACCAGGTCTTATCAAGGCTGTACGAACTGCCATCGAGGGGAATGGGCATGTTTTTCTTTACTCGGCGAGGCGCGGCTTAGCTCCTGTGGTTGCCTGTATCGACTGTGGCCACATCTTTCGCTGTCCGGACTCACACACACCGTACTCTCTCATTCGAACTACAAAAAATGGTATCGAGGAACGATGGTTTGTTTCAAGTACATCGGGTCGCCGCGTTCGCGCAGCCGACACCTGTGACAACTGCGGCTCGTGGCGCCTGCGCGAACGCGGCATCGGCATCCAGTCTGTCTACGATGAGTGGAAAGAGAAGGTTCCTGACATTGATATCACACTCATAGACCACACCCTTGCTCCCACACCTTCAAAAGCCAAGAAGATTGTTGACGAATTTTTTACGAAGAAATCTGGCGTGCTTCTAGGGACTCAAATCGCCCTACCATATCTTCACCGCGGTGTTGATGTGAGCGCCATCATTTCACTTGATGCGGCACGCTCTACACCGACTTGGCGAGCTGATGAGTCACTCTTCCGGCTACTTATTAAGCTTCGCGAATGCACAGCGCGCGAAGTAATCGTACAGACCAGAAGTGAAGTTGACCCTCTCGTAAACCACGCGAGTAAGGGTGCAGTTGAACGTTTCTTTGATGACGAAATTGCTCTACGCGAACAACTCAAGTATCCACCATTTAGCACATTCATCCTCCTCACCTGGTCTGGCACAGGAGAAGCGGTCATGGAAGCAGAGAAACTTATTGCTGAGATTCTAGATACACCACTGGCACAGTACTATACTAATCCACACTCAACTAAGGAGCAGTGTCACCGTCACGCACTATTGCGAATCGACACTACTGACACCGCCACTTATCGGGACATTATCGAGAAAGTGAAACAGGTTCCGCCGTACGTACGAGTCGAAATCAATCCGGAGAGGATTGTTTAAGAAGTGGGCTGGATTTGCTTCGCAAATCCAGCCTCTTTTGCTATATTAGCCACATGGCAAAACTCGTAGCCCAAAACCACCCTGCCCTCCACACTATTTCGGAAGAAATTACACCGGAGGAATTTCAAGATGGTACCGTTGCAAAAATCCTCAAGGGTATGCGCACTGCTATCAAGGAGTATAGCGTCGACGGCTTTTCAGCTGTCGCTATTGCAGCACCACAAATTGGCGTTGCTAAGCGCATGTTTCTTATTGAAGATCAAAGCGGGTCTCCTGAAGAACGTTTCCCAAGCATCATCGCTATCAACCCTCGTATTGTAAAAGTATCAAAGAAGACACATGTGGTAGGTGAAGGATGTCTTTCAGTACCAAAACTGTATGGTGTCGTGAAGCGCCACACCAACGTCACTCTCGAAGCACAAGACGAGAACGGTAAGAAGTTCTCGCGTGGTGCTGGCGGACTCCTCGCACAAATCATTCAACACGAATGTGACCATCTTGATGGCACCCTCTTCATCGACAGAGCGGAAGACGCATGGCCGGTAGAAAAGGAACAAGCAAAGCGTAAGGGAAAGAATGATGAATAATTCTAAACCAAAGATTGCGTTCTTTGGCGGGGAGCCCCTTGGGCTCCCCGCCCTCGAAGCTCTCGTTCGCGCCGGACTTACGCCAGAACTCGTTGTCTGCAATCCAGACCGCAGAAGTGGACGCGGACTTGAACTCACTCCACCTCGCATCAAAACCTGGGCTCAGGAACGCTCCATCGAAGTCTTTCAACCGACTTCGTATAAAGAAAGCAACAAAGAAAACCTCACTCGCATCACTAGTGAGTCATGGGATTTGTTTGTTGTGGTTGCGTACAACTTCATTCTGCCAAAGTGGTTTCTTGAGCTACCAAAGCACGGCACAATAAATGTCCACCCCTCACTCCTTCCTAAGCTCCGCGGTGCAAGCCCTATTCGCACAGCCATTCTCGAAAATCTTCGGGATGATGTAGGAGTTAGTATCATGCTCATGGATGAACAAATGGATCATGGACCGATTCTTGAGCAGGTACCTCTTAGTGTCAACAATTGGCCTCTTGGCGGACTTATGCTTGATGACATGCTCGCAAGTATTGGTGGTGAAATACTCGCTCAGACAATTCCTCGTTTCCTCGAAGACGCAATCACCCCCACCGAACAAGACCATGAAGTTGCTACTTATACCAAGAAATTTGAGAAAGCTAACAGCGAACTTTTGATTGACCCTGCCGACCTTCCGACCGGAGACAAGGCAATGGAGCTTCTTTGTAAAATCAAAGCCTATGAAGGAATTGGCGATACGTTTTTTGTTGATAATGAAAAACGAGTAAAGGTAAAGGCCGCCGGTCTTTCGACCGGCGGCCAGCTAGAAATTTACCGCGTCATTCCTGAAGGAAAGAAGGAAGTAGATTTTGCAGTATACCTTGCTTCTCGCTAGCTATTCAGTAGCTGTTCCTTTACTTCCCGTCCAGCTGACCTATCTTGTGTCACCTGCTTGTCTTTTGCACGACTAAGCTCGGTATCGAGTTCGTCACGCACTACATCAATCGCTTCTTCAAAGGTATTCTCAGTAGCTTCGGCTCGATAGAGATGGCCGTTCACAGTAAGGTTTGCCTCAACACGATGAATGCGCCCCTGCACGTGTCCACCCAGTTTTTCAAATTCGACCTCACACACCACCGCAGCATCTTCAGGAATAAACTTGTGCAGCGATTCGAGTTTTTGGTCTACGACACTTGCTAATGACTTCGCCTCTTCAATTCCGTTGTACTTGTAATTGATAGTTGGAAATGTCATATGTTGTTTTTGTTATTCACTTTGTATAACTTCTAGGAGTTTACTTGGGTTGTGATGTCCGTTTACTATCCGTACCGCTTTCTTTCCGACTCCATATTCTCTGGCTATCATCTCTCTCACATGTTCGTTAGCCAAGTTCCGCTCTGCTGGAGCCTTAGTGACAATTTCGTAATGGTTATCTTTTACTTTTGTCACCAACTCCTTCTTCATGCCTGCAAAGACATGCACCTTCACGTACATGAATTATCCTTCGCAGGAGACGCAGGTCGCGCCGCCGACATGGACTCGTGGTTTCGTCACTTCAACCGCACCGGCGGCGCGACCAAACTCACGAAGATGATCGATAATGTCACTCGATTCGTACATCGAAACACCGCGCTCACTGTCAACCAAGAATGGAGTCTGATCTTTACCTCCCTTTTCCATGAGCTCGGCCAACGCTTCTTCACTCTCTGTAATATCCTTTAGTTCTAAATCAGTATTAAAATTTTCTGCCATTTGGATAACTCGCTGACTAAAAGCGCAAGATGGTTTGTAGTACAAGGTGAACATACGGTATGTGATTAGTGGTAATACCTTTATTATACTACGAAACACGTGATTGTTTATTTCACCTAGTGGCCTTACAAATAAAGGCTCAATACCGTACAATCGAGATATTATGCACAGTCTACGCGCGTGGTTTGGCAAAAGTTCTCCCACTGCTCTCCTTTTACTTGGCCTCGTTGTTGGTATTGGCGGCGCCTTCGGCGCCGCCCTCTTCCACACTCTGATTTACCTCACGACGCTCGTTTTTTACCAACATGATGGCGCCTCTAGCTTCATCATTCTGGTTGAGGAAATGCCTGTCTGGAAACGTCTCCTTATTCCAACACTTGGCGGACTACTCGTAGGAATTATTTTTAAGTATGCCAAAGTCAGTGAAGCTGAAGGTGAGGGTGTTCCGGAAGTAACCGAAGCACTCGCTCACAAACGCGGCACCATTCGGCCACTCGTCGCGCCAGTAAAAATTATCACCGCAGCACTCACACTCGGCTCAGGTGGCTCAGCTGGTCGCGAAGGTCCCGTTATTCAAATTGGTTCAGCGATTGGCTCTTCTATTGCGCAGTTTTTCAAACAGGCAACACCAGAACGCTCACTTCTCTTAGCTGCTGGCGCAGCCGCAGGAATTGGGGGCACCTTCGGTGCCCCCATGGCCGGCGTACTCTTCACCCTCGAAATCCTTCACCACCGACCAAACTTCCTCCGCGCTCTCGTGATAATCATCGCCGCTTTCACAGGGGCTTTTGGCAACTATCTCATCACCGGACACAACGGGCTTCGTTTCGATGCGCCGCTTTTTCCAGAGATAAACGTAACAAATATCACCAGTCTTCTTTTCATGAGCGTTCTTGCAGCAGGTATTGCTCTTCTTTTTGGATACATTCTTTCTCTTGGTCGAAAAGTCTTTGCGCGTATAGAGCTTCCTCACCTTTTCAAGCCAGCCATTGGTGGTCTGCTTGTCGGGATCATCGGCCTCTGGCTACCATTTATTCATGAGCCAGCAGCGTACCCACTCATGATAGATATAATCGCCCTGAGCACTATTCCAATCTCAGCACTCGCGATACTCTTAGTATTAAAAATGTTTTCCACCAGTCTCACCCTTGGCTCTGGTGGTTCAGGAGGAATTTTTGCACCGCTTCTTCTCATGGGAGCTATTGCAGGAAGTATCTTTGGAAGCTTACTCCTTGCGACCTCGCTTGGGAGTCTCGAGTTATCACAGACACTCGTCATTGTTGGCATGGCAACTGTATTTGCAGCCGCTGCTCATGCTCCACTTACAGCCGCTTTCATCACCTACGAAATGACAGAAAACTTCTATCTTCTGTTACCACTTATGGTCACTTGCTATATTGCAGCTAAGTTCGCCAAACAACTGAAGAAAGAAAACATCTACGAGCACGACACACTCTCTACCTAGGAAATCGGTCGAATGTCGATGTAACGCTTTTTCCAGGCACTCTGGAACTTGGCAATTGAAATCGAGCCGTTACCACTCTTTTCTGCCGGGTCGTTGTAGTACACCTGACCATCATGAACCGCATTTACAACCACGAGATGTGGGATGGGATTTTGCGGGTCAAAAGTGTAGTGGACAGAAGCCATCACTGGACCCTCTTGAAGCTCATCTTCAAGTGTTGCAAACGCAGTGTCCATACTCTCACCTTGCAGGCTGTGACTCTCACCTGTAAGTCCATACCGTTTTGAGAGATTTATGAGACCAGCATGAGTCCAGCCCGCATCATCGAGATAGGCATGAGATTTGATGCCCTGATTCAACAGCTCATCAACCGATACTGATTCTGGCTCGTAGTACTCAATGAGCATCGCGAGACTGGCAATTCCACAGCCAACTTTCTGCCATTCAGGCGAGCTAATATCTGCAAACTGTGAGTAAAACGGCACAGTCCTAGTGTCGGACTCCTGCTCTTTAGTATCAGAAACATCAGCCCCATCTTCATTTTCGGAATCTTCATCACCCATAACTGACGTTATAACTCCTGCAACAAAATCGACTCCAGAGACTGGAGTGAAAGTATTAGAAAAAGTGACAACATGCTCTTTTGCAGACGTCTCAACGGATTCAGGAACAAACCCAACACCCACGATCACTGCTCCAGCTATAAGTGAAGTACCAACTGTACGGATATATAACAAAACAGGACTATTGTAGCTTATGTCATAATATTGACACAAGGTCAATTTATATGCTTAATCTCTAACAAATACCGTGGTTCCGAGCTCTGCCCAACCGTAAAGCTTCCGCGCTTCTTCCGGAGCAAGATTAACGCATCCGTGTGAGTATGGGCTACCAAAGCTATTGTGCCAATACGCACCGTGGATTACCGCACCACCCTCGGTAAAGTACATATTCCACGGAACGCCCGGAAGATCGTAGTAGTCTTGTGCGGAAAGATTTGGGAGTGGTCCCTGCATGTACCGACTAGGTGTTTTTTTAAAAATAGTAAACGTACCACGCGGCGTTGGCGTAAGCTCGAGTCCAGTAGAAATATCCGTCTCCATAAACAGCTCTTCCCCACTATACGCATACAATTTCTGATCTCCTCGGTCGACAATAATCTTTTGCTCACTAGATGTAGCCGGACCATCTTCCCACAGCGTTTTATCACCCTCATCCAGCAATACCTCAACAAAGTCGGCAGCCACGTACCAGTCACCACTCACGCGCTCTGGATATCGCAACCACTCATCAAACACAATCTTGTACCACGTGATTCCATCATGTTCGACCTTTCCATCAATCTTAAGAACCATGTCATTACGCAATCGCGACACAACCTCAAAATCAACCCCCGGACCCGAACGCACGCGTACACACTCACCATTGTAGTGCGGACCACAACTGTCTTTTACTCTCACATACTCAAAGAGTACCTTCTCTACCGGGAGCACCGTCTTCTCGTCGTCTTCGAGTACAACGACTTCTTCCTCATGCAAAAACTCATCAGTTGTAGTCGCTTGCTCTGGAGTTACTGAAACAGTTTCATCATCACGGTTGAGTTGCCTTAAAAAAGTTATTGGATTTGTTATCCCTAGCTCAAGCAAAATCACAAACGAAAGCTGGACAATCAAAATCCCCATCAAGATTGCCACAATAATATTGCTTCCAGACGAAGACTTTCGGCGAAACATACTTAATGCTACCGAGCTTTTGAGGTTTTGCAAAGCCAGTTTGTACCAAAGTGAGAGCCAGGTGGTATCATATGCAAAGTCTATGAAGTTAGGAGAATTAGCCATCACCATTGTGACTCTTTGCGCCATCGCAAGCACATTTTTCCTGTACCACAACCACACTACCCTCTCTTCCACATCTCTTGACAACTCTCGCTTTGAAAAAGCTGCGTCAAATCTCCAGACGACAATTAAGAGTCCCGATGGCGTGGCTACTGTCATATCGAGCGAAAATGTTCCTGACAGCGACTCAGAGAGTCTCTCCTCAGAAAATTCGGAAGTTAGCACCTCATCAGAGCCAGCTGCAATTACTATTGAATCTGTACCCCTCTCAGAAGCTGATGAGCTTATCTTAAAAAATAAAATTCACACTCTCACCAACCTCTCTCGCTCTCAAAACAATCTCCCTGCCTTTACTCTCGACCAGAAGCTTTCTTCATTGGGTACCGAACGAAGCATAGACATGGTCGAACATAACTACTTTTCACACGTCAGCAGTGACGGATGTGACCTTGCCTGTCGATTCAGAAAAGCGTCTTACAGCGCGCAGTCATGGGGTGAAAATCTCGCCACCACTGACGACTACCACCGTTATACTCTGGACGAGCTCGCTTCAAAGTTCGTTACGAGCTGGCTCAAAAGTAGCCAACACCGCGATAACATTCTCTCAGATAAATTCACCCATCACGGTATTGGTATTGCTGTCGAGAATGACACCATTGTCATTACGGTGCTATTTGCCAAGCCGAACTAATCGAGCTCTAGTCATACGGAAAGCTGTGAGGATGGTATAATCCCAAACTATGAAACATCGACCCTTGGTCATTAGTACCATTTTTGCTAGCGCGCTTTTTTGTCTCACGAACACGCAAGCATACGCTGCCACGAGTACACAAGTGAATACTGAAGCAGAAGTGCGAGCCTTCTTTAAAGAAACTCCCGTCATGATTGAAATCGCTCGCTGTGAATCAAAGTTTCGACAGTTTACCGATGCAGGCAACCCACTTCGAAGCGCTGGTATGATTGGTGTCTTCCAATTCTATGAGAGTATTCACGCACCTGGCGCAAAAGCTCTCGGTTTTGACCTTGCGACCCTTGAAGGCAACCTCGGCTATGCAAAACATGTCTACGAAACTGAAGGCACAACGCCCTGGAATGGATCTCGCTACTGTTGGGACATTCCTACAACAAAACCAACACTCTCTTCAGCAGATCGAGAAAAACTCTTGGAACAAATAGCCACTCTCACCAAACTTATTGCACTACTCCAAAAGCAACTCGCCGAGAAGAAAGCTCTGGCACTAAACTAACAAAAACACCCATACGGGTGTTTTTGTTAGTAGACTTACTTCTTCCCTCCCTTGCTCACCTTCTTTGCAAGCAGTTCCTTTTTTGCTGCTATACGAGCCGGTGATTTATATGGAGCCTTTCGTGTCTTCTTCTTTGGACTCAATGCAATGATGCGTGTCATATTATAACTATTTTAATTTAAGGGCTCCGCGGGTAGGATTCGAACCTACGACCAATCGGTTAACAGCCGACTGCTCTACCGCTGAGCTACCGCGGAATAGTTGTAGCTCTCCTTACTTGCATAAGGTGGCACCATTGTACATTTTTTTGTTTACTTTTCAATGGTGGTATAAGTGGGTACTAAAAAGCCAGGAAATCGCCTCCAAAGGTGGCTAAAAGGAACGTAAACGTGATATTTCCAAGTATCAGAGCAACAATCACAAACCGGTACGGTAAGTTTGCCAATCCGAGCGTAATAGTAAGTAAGTCAGTAGGTAATGGTGTGAAGGCGGTATAGAAGTAGATGCAAAGACCGACTACGAGACGACTCTTGTCATTAAACCAAATGGCCACTCTCTCAATAGTGGCATGAAGTGTTGGCGACTCAATAACATTGTGAGCATGTCGACCGATAAAAAAGAAGAGGGTGTCACTCATGGTAATACCAAGACCAGACACAAGCGCGAGCAATGTCGGATGCAGACCGCCAGCTGAAAGCGTCAGCACAGTCGCAACAAAAGATACTCCTGTAAAAGAAGAAACGCCGCCGAAGAATGCCACCAAGAACATCACGACATATCCATTGCTGGCACCAAGCTTTCCTACCAGCTCAACTGGTGAGAGATAGTGTAGAAGCACAGCCCATGCCACCACAGAGAAAGACAGTACGGCAAAAACAAGAAATCCATGTTTGTACTGCCTTTTAGTCATTTACATATAAGGCTACCACACTTGTGACAGAAAACGGCCGGAGCTACGCTCCGGCCGTTTTCTACTTCCCTCGCGCCTCCTTGAGCGCACTTCCCCACCACACAAGCTGATCAAGCATACCTTCAAGGGATCCTGTATAACTATCAAGCGCACCTGACTTGAGCGAACCATCTTCTTCAAGCAAAAACCACGGTGCTTGAATGTGCACTGCGTTACGAGTCGATGCCATTTGAAGTTCAACGGCCACCTGACGGAGCTGCTCTACAACACGACCGCCACCGACACTTCCATACGACACAAAGCCAACCGCTTTGTTATTCCATTCGCCATACACGACATCAAGAGCATTCTTCAGGACGGCTGTGTAGCCATGATTATACTCTGGAGCAATGATGATGTACGCATCAGCTTCACCAATCTTTTTGGCCCAAGCATTGACTGCATCATTTTCATAATCCCCATTTGAGACATATGCCGGACTCATCGGCATATCGAAGTATGACAACTGATGCTCTTTTAAATCCAACACTTCTACCTGAAGGTTCTCTCGTGATACGAGTGCCTTTTCAAGCCACGGCAACACCTTTTCACTAAAACGTCCCGGTCGAGTACTTCCAACAATTACTTTTACTTGCAACATATATTTAAAAATTATGCCAGCATTGTCTCGCAGTTACTTTACAAAGTAAAGTGATTGAACGGATACACCACGTTAACTTTACATTGTAAAGTATATAGAATGTGCTATACTGACGACATGAAAGGTCAAACACCGACAACCTGCCCCATCACTCGTGTGGCCACCCTCCTCTCGGACACTTGGACCATGCTTATCATGCATGCGCTCACCACGGGACCGAAGCGTTTTTGTGAACTTGAAAAAGAACTCGATGGCATTTCAACCCGAACACTCACGCTCAAGCTCCAGAAACTCACAAGTGAAGGTTTGGTTGAGAAGAACGCGGACAATGCATACATAGCGACCAAGAAAGGTGCCGGCCTCAAGATTATTGAAAAAGCAATGAAAAAGTACAGCGAACAGTACTTGGATTGAGTATGCCAGAGCTCCCTGAAGTTGAAACCGTTCGTCTCCAACTCAAGCATAAAGTAATCGGAAAAACGATTGCCTCAGTTGAGATCCTGCACCCCAAAACAGTCAACTACGACACTTTCATTCAAAAGAAACTCAAAGGAAAGATCATCGCTGATATTAGTCGTATTGGAAAGTTACTCATTTTCTCATTTGAAAGTGAGGCTGATTTGTTTTTGTTAGCTCATCTTAAGATGACCGGACAGTTTTTCTTTGTAGGGAAAAAGGGTGACGTGAGCGGCGGGGGGGGGGCCCAGCCCCCCCCCCCCACCCAA
>JBDLTL010000011.1:0-30591 GCA_039799085.1 Candidatus Parcubacteria bacterium
CGAAGGTGGAGTTGCCACTAAAGAGCAGCGTGATGATAAAGAGCGCGGTGAGGGTGCGAGACATGGATATATATATGAAGGGATAAGGGTGCGACTTGGGTTTATTATATGCCATGAATCTATGTCTGTATTGGTGGTTATGCACGAAAACAACCGCCCGAGGGGGCGGTTGTTTTCGTGCCGAGGAAGTGCTTACGCGACCTCCTTTACGGCTTTCATGATAGCCATCTTCACTGCTGATGCTTCGTCGGTGTATGTACCGTCGAGAGCGCCAGTGAGAGCAGCTACAATGTTCTTTATTTTTTCATCTGAGAGCTTTGCTGCTTCAGAAGCGAGGAGTGCTGAGACACTTACGTCTGCACCCTTGCGAGCACGAACGACATTGTCGAAGTCAGCAGCCGCATCAGCGAGTGCAAACATTGGGCGGTTGCCAATCATTTCGTATGCCGCGACGATGTTACCAGTTACGATAGCCTCAGCAAGTGAGCTTGAGCCTTCTGGTACCACAGCTGGAATGTACGGTGCAGTCTGTGAGGCTTCTTGATTCGCCATACAGGTTTCGCAGAGACCACGCATACGTGCTTCGTTGATGACAATCCAACCGTCTTCAAGTGGGTAAAGTCCCTTAGCTTCAGCAATAACAGCATCGAGTGCTTCATTACGCTCTACCATTCCCTCTGTTGTTGAGATGAAGTGACGAACAGCGTCGCTTGAGAGAAGTGCCTTCTGAGCGTGTGCGCGGTTTTCAAGCGCAGTTACTACTTCGTCTGTTACCTGATGTGCGCCGGGCATATCTGAGTAACCGATTACCGGTGTGCCAGTTGGAAGATTTACTGGAGCCTGTGCAGTTGCAGATGCAACTACTGCTGGTGTAAAGACATCTGGTCGAAGTGCTTCAGCTTCCTTCATTGCAAGCATACCTGAAGTAACTGGTTCGATAGTCATTCCAGTTGCTACTCCAGCCTGTGCGCGTGGGCGCATTACGATGAGGTATGAGACGAAGAGTGCCCATGCAGCGAGAAGTGTGTAGAAGAAGATAGTGAGTGCTGATCCTGCTTCAAATCCAGTATATGGAACGTTTGAGAGTGAGATACCAGCAACGAGTGGCTGACGATCTGTAAGGACAGTGAGGTCATCGACATCAACCTTTACCTTACAAGTACGATCCTTTGAACCACGTTCAGCGACGAGAGTGTACTCGGTATCGCGAGTTGGCTTAAGCTTGATAGAGCCATCGTAGTGGTCACGCTTTTCGCTTGAGATGTACTTATCGGTAGACATGATTGTCTTACCCTTGTTGTCCTTGATAGTTACCTCAGTTGCATTTGAAGTATCCCAACGAAGTGTTACTTGCTCACCAGCCTTAATCTTATTATCTGAGATAGTGAGTTCACAACGTGGAGTTGGTGTTCCGCCACCACCGCCACCTCCTGAAGAGACATTGATAGAGAGTGGACAATCAACTGACTGAGCTCCCTTCTTTGCTGTAAGGACGTAGGTTGTGTCAGAGTTTGGTTCAACTGACTTACTTCCTCCATGCACCACAGTTCCAATTGAACTAATTGATACTGAGTCAGCATCAGTTACGTTCCAGTTAAGGACAGTGTCATCACCGCGATCGATTGAGTAATCAGAAGCAGTGAACGTAACGTTGTTCTGACATGTGAAGATTGGAGTTGCAGCTACAGTTACTGGAGCTGGACAACTCACCGTATCACCATCTGCATCAGTTGCAGTAAGGACGAAGTTGGTTGAGCTTGTAACATTGATTGAACGTGAGTCTTGTGCAGACACAGTACCAATAGTTGGTGAGATAGAAACATTTGTTGCGTTGAGCACCTTCCAGTTAAGGGTTACCTGACCACCACCTGCAGCAAGTGTGTTTGGTGTTGCAGTAAAACGTTCACAGACCGGCACAGGATCTTCGCTCACAGTTACAGGAACTTCACAGTTCACTGAACGCCCCTCAGTACCAAATGCAGTCAGTTGGTAGGTTGTTGTTGTAAGTGGAGAAACATTTGTTGAACCATCGAGGGCTACTTCACCAACACCGTTGTTGATAACAACACGTGAAGCGTTTGAAGTCTGCCATGTAAGTGTTGCAGTGCCATTAACAGTGATAGTGCTTGGATTTGCCTCGAACTTATCACAAGATGGAGCCGGATTATCTGGACAGTCATTATCAATGAGTGTCTTTACTGTCTGACTGTATACCCATGTATTGAAGTTGTTGAGTTCAGCTGCAGTAGCCTTTGCCTGGTTAGGAATTTCGAAGTCACCACATGTTGTTGGTGCGTTCACCTTACCAGTCCACGTGATAGTTACCTGCTCATTTGGATTGAGGACATTTCCGTTGAAGTGAAGAGTTCGGTTTCCTTCTGTGTATACAGGAGTACCTTCGTATCCGGCAGTTGCGTTACTAGAAACGCTGTGGGTGAGGTAAGAGAGATTGCCATTGACGACGTCTTCAATCTTTACACCACTACCAGTACAGTCGGTAGTTCCGATATTCTTTACGGTAATTGTGTAGGTAAGATTGTCGTTTACAAGTGCAGTGCTCTTGTCGACAATTTTATTAACCTCAAGACGACAGTCAGCAGGTGGTGGTGGAATACAAGTCACTGTCACACGAGCGATACAATCTGAGTTAGCATCAGCTGTGCGAGCAATAAGCTCGTATGTAGTATCTTCAAGAAGATTAGTCATTGTAACCGTTCCATCTGGAGCGTCGAGAGACTGACCATTAAGGGTGAACACATCAAAGCCAGATGTTTCCCACGTAAGGTCGACACTTCCTCCTACAAGGACACTGGTGTCGTTTACTTCCAGGTCACAGGTCTGCATGGTGAAGCTCGAATCAGAGACAACATTACTTGAACCAGAGTCAAGATTAAGATCTGGGAAGCTAAAATCAGGAAAATCAAAAGAAAACCCTGAAGTGGTCTGTGCGTGTGCAACAGCAACAAACGGCGCATTGAATGATGTGAAAATCATTGCGCTCATTACGAATACTGTTCCAATAGTTTTGAAAGTTTTGTTCATAACGAAATTGCTAATACTCATAAGATTTATACTCCCACCTCACCCAAAGGACGCAAGAGTAATCAAGCTAACGAGTTTTGAATTTTTTAGAGAACGTGGCTACAAAAAGCCAAAGGAGCGAATCTACGTTGTGGGCCTATCATATATTAAATAGGGCCATTTGTCAATAGCTTACAGGGGTCGCACCTCTACTCGGCGAGCCTCCACAATAAAGCGGTCATCAGTGCTTCCGAAGCTGTTACAGGTAGCCAACGTAAGTCGCGGACCAGTGCCGGCAATTGGTACTGTAGTGTCCTTAGCATTGGCTTTATAGACCTTTTCTACCTCGTAAATATGCAGATATCCTTCTGAAGTAACTTCAATCGTGTCTCCCCACTCAAGGTCTTCAATACCATTAAAGGCCTGGAAATTCTTGTTGATGACGTTCGGAAGATGGCTTGAGTGTCCAAGCACGAAAACGTTGCCGTCTTCTGCCAAGTCAGCTGAGTCAGGGTGACGAACAGCACCTGAAAGCAAAGCAGCATCAAGATCAGCCACTTCGCGTGAGTCAGGATTTAGTACGGGGATAGTCTTATCAAGCTTCTTGATGTAAACGCTACTTGGAAGCACGGGATCATGAGTGACATCCATAGGAATGGTGAACTTTGCCTCAAGTGACTCTTCTACGACCGCAACAGCCGGCTCTTCAGTCTTTATTTCCTCATTTTTTGGTGTTTCTGGAACAAAATCAATCGCCACCAAAAGGAGGTACGAGATAAGAAACACGATGAAAAACGTTCCGAAAAACGACCATTTCTTCTGCCAAATATGTTCGATGAGAGATAAAATCATATGTATAGTTATTGTATTATATCACTTTTTAATAAAAAGTCAATAATACTGATATAACCCTCCCCACCTTGCCAGTATAGCCTCAAATAAAAGTTCCGAAAGTTGACAGTGGCTATGGGTGGTAGTATTTTCTTTTTATATGAATACGGTCACTACGGAAAAGAAGTCTACTCAAAAGAAGCTGCTTATTGCCACTGCATTTATAGTCATCATTATCCTTATAGCTTGGCTATCTGTTCAGATTGTTCGCTATACACCCAACGCCTTCTCTTCCCTCGCTTCCCTTGCACAAGGAATTGATCAGTACCGAAAAACACTAGACGGAAATGTTGATGGACCACTCGTCATCACAAGCGACGTCGCTTCGACCACTATCGGAAGCCCCGTGACTCTCAACTGGAACAGGGACAATCGTACTGGTCGCTACGCCTTCTCTCATGCCTGCAAAGACGGACTCTCCGTCGACATTGTCGACACGGACGGTCTACGAGCTATTTCTTGTGAGACTGTATATGACCTTGGCGACACCAACACACTCACATTCATCATCAATTCTGACACACAAGCCTCTGCTTCGCTCCCCTACCTTGTCTCATTCATGAGAACCAATGACACCAACCCGATTCGAGTTGGTGAAGGCGCTGTTACGGTCGAGACCAACACGACTGTCGCAGCCAACACTGACGACGGCACTGTACTCGGAGAAAGTGATAGCCAAACCTCCAAAGAAGAACCCGAGCCGGTACCGACAGCACCAGTAGTCACTACTCCTACCTATAAACCAACATACACACTCCCTGTCTCAAATCCTAACGGATTTGTTGACTTGAAAGCTACGTACCGAGCAGTTGGTGCTATCAACGGCAATGTATTCAAGACAGCCTCACTTACTCGCAACGACGATGGTGCGCTTCAATTTGAGATTGAAAATGTCGGAACTAAAATTTCAGGAAGATGGACGTATAGCGTAACCCTTCCTGATAGCGACACGTACATCTCACCCCTTCAGGCACCACTTATGCCAACTGAGCGCGTAATCATCTCTATTGGCTTCCCGGTCGAAGATACAAGCTCACATGCGTTTGTTGTGACCGTAGCGGAGACAAACGATATCAAGCTCTCAAACAATACGTTCAAACAAGTGACGAAGATTTTGAAGTAAAAACTTTATCTTACTTGCACAGCTTATTTGCTTCGCCCACCACCCCAACACCGCCCTCCGCAAATAAGCAATGCTCGACGATAAAGTTTGAAAACGAGGTCGCTAAAGCGACCTCGTTTTCGGTACTCTAAGAAGTATTTTTTGAAGACCTCGCGGAGCGCAGGGTTTTGTCAAGATGCGAAGCGTCTTTACAAAACCCAAGCGAGCGGAGAACTTGATTCGTGTCTGAGAAAAATACTTCTTAGAGTACTAAACAGACTAAATGTCCAAGTTCGCCATCTTGGCGTTGTTTTGGATGAATGACTTTCGACTTGGTACGTCGGTACCCATAAGGATATCAAACACCCGGTCTGCCATCTGGCCATCTTCGACATTCACTTGCTTCAAGATACGATTAGCTGGATTCATGGTTGTCTCCCAAAGTTCCTCGGCGTTCATTTCACCAAGACCCTTGTAGCGCTGGATGCGAGCCTTCCCTCCTCCCTTCTTCGTTGTTATTTCTTCTTCCGCCTCTTCTTCACTTTCGTCTGTTTCTACAACTTCAGTGTTTACATCTTCACCCATGTCTTTCAAGATAGCGAACTTTTCTTCATCGGTGAAAGCGTAGCGGATATCTTTCCCTTTCTGAATTTTGTAGAGTGGTGGCTGTGCGATGTAAATGAATCCACCATCAATAAGTGGTCTAAAGTAACGGTAGAACAGCGTAAGCAGGAGCGTACGAATGTGCGCACCGTCAACGTCCGCGTCAGTCGCAATGATGATCTTGTGGTAACGAAGGCGACCAATATCAAACACATCTCCAATCGCCGTCCCAAGCGCAATCACGAGATTCTTAATCTGTTCAGACGCGAGCATCTTGTCGATGCGAGCTCGTTCCACATTGAGAATCTTTCCGCGAAGCGGAAGAATGGCTTGTGTCTTTCGGTCACGTCCCATCTTCGCTGAACCACCAGCTGAGTCTCCCTCTACAATAAAGAGCTCTGAATCTTCCGCGCGCTTTGTCTGACAGTCAGCAAGCTTACCTGGAAGTGAAAGCCCTTCAAGCGCACCCTTTCGAAGTACGCTGTCCTTTGCCGCTTTCGCAGCCTTACGAGCCTTCACCGCGAGAATAACTTTGTTAATCATCGCCTTAGCGTCATCTGGATTTTCTTCGAGGTACGTATTGAACGCTTCTCCAAATACAGACTCGACGGCTCCTCGAGCCTCGACTGAACCAAGCTTAGCCTTCGTCTGTCCTTCAAATTGAATCTCGGGCATCTTTACCGACACTACGGCGGTGATACCTTCGAGCACATCATCACCTGTAAAGCCAGCATCCTTATCTTTCACCGAGAAGAAATTTCCCTTCTTGGCGTAGTTATTGAGCGTTCTTGTGAGCGCTGTTTTAAAGCCGGTGATGTGCGTACCGTGTTCGGGGTTGTAGATGTTGTTGGCAAACGCAGAAATACGAGGAGAGATATCGTCCACATACTGAAGCGCTACTTCTACTGACATTACTTCTGAACTCACGTCATTTTTTTCTACGTAGAAAATATTTTTGTGAACTGGCTTTTGGTACTGGTTGTTGAAAGCTACAAGAGAGCGAAGACCACCTTCAAAGTAAAAGGTTTGATGCGGGACTGAAAGGTGCTCATCGGCGAGGTACTGTTTGCCCTTGAGGTCGAGCTTCTTCGCTTCCGCTTCACTCATCTCACGCGCATCAATTACCGTAAGACGCATTGCCTTTACGAGGTACGCCTGCTGACGCAAGTGGGTTACGATTCGCTTGAAGTCATACTTAATCTCCTTAAAGATGTCGATGTCAGCCTTGAAGGTGATGATGGTTCCTTGGAGTTTTGAGGCGCCAATCTTTTTTGTCTTGTACTGTGGCTTTCCAATCTTGTACTCCTGCATGTGGTAGCCACCGTCGCGATGGACTTCAGCAATGAGGTGCTCTGAGAGCGCGTTTACTACCGACACACCTACGCCGTGAAGGCCTCCAGACACTTTGTAGCCTGACTCATCACCACCAAACTTACCACCGGCATGAAGGACAGTGAGAATAGTCTCAAGCGCAGAGACGCCAGTTTGCTTATGATGGTCAACTGGAATACCTCGACCGTTGTCTACGACACGAATGTAGTTGTCTGGAAGTAGCGCCACCTCAACACGGTTCGCAAATCCACCCATCGCTTCATCGCGTGAGTTGTCGAAGATTTCCCAAATGAGGTGATGTAGACCATCGGGGCCAGTTGTACCGATGTACATACCAGGACGCTTGCGTACTGGTTCGAGACCTTCAAGAACAGAAATCGACGATGCGTCATAGCCTTTTTCTTTGGTCTTTTTAGGTGCGGGTTTTTTCTCAGCCATGCAGAAAATATGTGTAATAAATTGTTAAATAAGTACTGGAAATTATAGCATTTTTCACGTAATCCTGCTCGTGAAAATACAGCTTAAATATAGGAAAAATTACTTGACATTTTTAGTAAAAATGTTATCATATTTAAGTGAACAGATCCCCTGCTCATGTTATCAGCCTCATGACTGATAAGTGTTCCTACAAATCGAAAGGTCAGTCTCATGACTGCCAATACCGAAAATAAGCCTGTCGTCCATCTGGTCAAGGTCGCTTCGATCGATGATGTATTCCTCGCCCTTCGCACCACCTTCATGGGTTCTCGAGTGGAAGTCACCACCGAATCCGGTCTCGTCTACGGACTGAGTATCCAGAGCCTCTACCACGAAGACGGGAGCGGGCGTTCGCTGATGGTTGGCGGATATGCCAAAATCATCGCCGCATCGCTAAGGAAACTCGGCAACGGCATGAGAGACAACCGATTCGAAGCCTACCTGAATTACAAGGGGGGCGACCGCAAGGGCTTCATCAGGATTCTCGACTAGCCCCAGTCCGAAGCGTCGCGCACCTCACCTCACCGTGAGTGCGCGACCTCGGTCTTTTTTTATATTTGAATTTTAAAAGGCTTGAGGTGTTGCCGAGCGAGACATTGCACAGAAGCAAGAAAACTCGAAGCCAAGGCTTCGAGTTTTCTTGCTTCGAGCATAGCGGCGTCATTTTACTTTCCTAGAAAATGACGAACGCGTGTCGAGCGAAGTATTACAATCACTTTACTTTATCTAACCTCCCAACCCTTCTCTGCGACGACTTTGTAGACGTTGTCCATGTGGGTGGTGACTTCAGTGTCAGTGAGAGTCTTTTCAAATGACTGGAAGACGAGGCGAAAGGCGTATGAGGTGCGACCGTCTTTAGTGAAGGTGTCAAAGAGCGAAAGTCGTACACATAAATCACCAGCCGCTTGATAGATAGTCGATTCGACGAGTGACGAAAGTTCTCCTTCCCCAACCCACAATGCGATATCGCGACTCATCGCAGGATAGACTGAAACGGTTCTGAAGGTTGCCGGTGCTTTTGAGATAAATTCACCATATGAAGTTGGTACCGCAAGTGTCTCGAGTACTGATGAAAGATTGGCTTCCGCTACTCCCATCTTTGCCTCCCAATCGAGTTTTACTCCAAGGACACCGTCGACAGTATCGCAAGCGATTTTGAGAATTGCGTCGTCTTTTGGATTGTAGCCGTTACCCTTTGTGCGTACACCGAGTGCGAGTGAGACGTGCTCACTAACTGAGTTCACAGTCTTATCGAACACGGTGCCAATTTCAAAGACTCGAATATCTGCGACTCCGACGAGATCCGCGTGAACAAAGTTAGCATCGAGCACTGCAGCGATGTTTTTGCGGAGTGAATTACGGAGATATGTCTTGTCAGCCGCTAGTGCATTTTGCAATTGAATGTCGGCTTTGTTGGTGAATGATGACGTAATCACTTCAGAAAAACCATTTTGAATAAGTTCTTGACGAACTGCTTCGGTGTAGAACTGACGGACATTTACTTCGGCGAGCGGTACCTTTTCTGGCACCACTGACACTACGTGATGGAGGCCGTGAATACGACCAATCTCTTCGATGAAGTCTTCGGCGATAGTGAGGTCATTACGCTCCCACGGACCAATGACAGTGAAGGAATCTGGAGAAGTATTTACGATATGTGCGCCAATACGCTTGAGGATATCTTCCATTTCAGCTGAAGGAAGATGGAGACCAAGAAGCGCATTAACTTGTGTCATAGGCACTACCACTTCAGGATTAGACTTCTGTTCGAGACTGATATCAACGACACCTTCAAAGGTACCGCCAGCGATATCAGTAATGAGTTTTACAATTTCTGTCTGTGCGTACGGAATAAGCTCGCGAGATGGTTCGTTCTCAAAACGCTTTGATGCGTCGATGACGATACCAAGACGACGGGCAGTCTTGCGCGTAGTCACAGGGTTGAAGTGCGCCGCCTCAACGAGAATATTTTTCGTGCCAGCATGCACACCTGCGTACCGACCGCCCTTTACGCCAGCTAGACCAATTGGGGTATCGGTCGCACCATCGACAATGAGAAGTTCTGTACCAGTGAGTTCGACGATTCTATCTTCTTCCTTTCCTCCTTCTGCAAGAAGACTGACAGTCTCGCCTGGTCGAGCGTTGCGAATGACGAAGTTCCACTTCCCTACTGTTTGCTTGAAAAGATCAGCATCATACGCGTGCATTGGCTCACCAATCGCGTACATGACGTAGTTTGTCGCGTCGACGATGTTATTGATAGAACGCACTCCAAGCGCCTTAAGACGCTTTTGTAGCCACACCGGTGATTCCTTCACCTCAATGCCGGTGATGAGTGACGCGGAAAAACGTGGGCACTGGGCAGCGTCTTCAATTGAAATTGAAACCTTGTCTGTTGTGACGAGTTCCGTCTTGGTCGCAAGCGGGTCATGTGTCAGTGGTACTGCAAGGAGCGACGCGATCTCTCGTGCCACGCCACGATGACAGAGGCAATCACTTGCACGATTTGGAAGCACACTGATATCAATCACCGTCTCACCTTCCACCTCTTCTACCCCGTCAATTTCAAACGAGTGGAATGTTAAAAGCTCCTCCACTTTTTCTGGAGTTGGCAGTGCGTCACCAAGATAATCTTTAAGCCAAGAGTGAACTACTTTCATACATTAAAACTGAGTTACAAATCTAAGGTCACCCGTGTAGTAATCGCGGACGTCTTCGATGCCATGACGCATGATACCAAGGCGGTCGATACCCATACCGAAGGCAAAGCCAGAATACACTTCTGGATCGATACCGCAGTTGCGAAGTACATTAGGATGAATCATGCCGGCTCCCATGACTTCAATCCATTTTCCAACGAGTTTTGATTCTCCATCAAGAAGTTTCATATCGACCTCCACACCAGGCTCCACGAACGGAAAGAAGCTTGGACGAAAACGCACTTCAGTGCGTCCACTGAAGAAGCGAGAAAAGAAATGTTCGAGCGTACCCTTGAGATGTCCGAGGTGTACACCTTTGTCGATATACATCCCCTCAAGCTGGTAAAACTGCGCTTCGTGAGTAGCATCGGTCGCTTCGTTACGGAATACCTTCCCCGGCACAATCATGCGGATTGGTGGCTCGTGCGTCTCCATGAAGCGCGCCTGCACCGGACTGGTATGCGTACGAAGTACCATTGGCTCTGACACGTCTTTATTCTTGAACCAAAACGTATCTTGCATGTCACGTGATGGGTGGTCTTTAGCGACATTGAGCTTGTCGAAGTTGTAAACTTCTGTTTCTGCTTCAGGACCTTCGGCAAACACGAATCCAATCTCCGCAAAGATATTGTTGATTTCGGTAATCATTTGAGTAATCGGATGTTGGTGTCCTTTTTCTACTTGCATAACTATCTAAGTGATTAATTGTCTTCGTCGATTTTGGTGAGAAGTTCAAAGTAATGACCATTCTCCTCGATGTAGATGTTGGTGTCGGTCACGTAGGTGCGGAAGCTGTCTCCCGGGTAGATGAGTTGAGTGTTCTGCCATGCTCGGTCGTCGATTTCTGTGACGTAGAGTCCATCTTCTAATTGGAGTACAACCAAGTCAGATGAACGTGGGAAAAATTCGTAATACTTAATCTTCTGCCATTTACGGTCGAGGCGGATTTCGGTACGACATACCCGATCTCCTTCGATGTGAAGTGGTGTTGTGGTAGAGAGACTCTGCTCCTCTATCTGCTGTGCAAAGTGAAGTCCGAGACGCAGCGCTACGGTACTACTCGCAGCCTGTGGTGAACAGAAATAGTGCGGTGTCGATGGACCACTACCAATCCAGCGCGCTGCGAGTTCATCTCCGTACTCAACGAGACGCATTTCGCCCTGCTCGATGTATGCAAGTGGCGTTGTGGTCGATGTGGTTGCTACGGGACTGGTGGTGGTGAGACGATCGATTTCTTCTTCGAGTCGATTGATGATGGAGGTTGAGGTAGCAGTAGTTGAACCGAAGAGATCGACGACGTACTCGTGTTCACTATTAACCCGCAAGGTCGCCGGAGTGGCACGATTAACCACAATGAAATCACCCGTAGTGGTTGCCTTAGTAAACAGTGGTGTTGAAGTACTTCCCTTCACGACGAATACTCCTTGCCCACCCTGGTTGAGGTACTCGGCAATCGGACGGATGTGTGGGAGCTCCGGCATATTAAATGCCGCCGCTTCTGTCACGATATTCGCATCAACTGGAAGTACTTTTACCCACGTATGGAGGCCGGGGCGCTGTACCACAACGCGATGGAGGCCGCTCTCGAGATTCTGGATGTAGTAGGCGCTACGGAAAAGTCGCGGTCGCTCGACACGTTCTTCATCCATGTACACATCGACCTCAAGGTTGTCTGTCGTGATGTAGATTCCTCCAGTGGTGACGATGGTGGTCTCTTCATTATCGAAATTAAGACGATACCCAGAGCTGTAAAAAATAAACGACGGAAGTGCGATTATAAATATAAGCAAGAGTACAAAGAAAAAGCTTCGGCGCTTTTTATAGGAGAGGGATTGTATTTCAGGTTCGAGTGGCATACCAACTATTATTTCACATTCACACGCTTAGGTGTAACCCAGAATCCCATATAACGACCGAGCATGAGGCGAGTCTGTGCATCAAGTCCCGGAAGGGCGCTGAAGACAATCATCGTGATAGGAACCATAATCCACTGGAAGACCATAACGATATAGCGGAAACGAGGATGCTTCTCTGGGCGAGGCGGAGTGAGTGAGAGTGAGATAATAGCTGAGACAACGAGTCCACCCATCGCAAGAATGAGCAGGTTGCGCACCATGATTGGAAGTTCGTACGAGAGAACAGTCTCATGGAACTCACGTGTCCCAAGGAAGATCGGTGCCCATCCAAGAATGAAGAGGAGAATAGGGTTAGTCACGAGTGATGAATACCCTTCCCCTTGAAGTGCCCCGATAGCGAGTCGCTTTTTGAGTGGGATGTTTTTGTTCTTGATGAAGTGGTACGTGATGTAACACCAGTTCTCAACGCCGTACGTCCAGCGACGGTGTTGTTTGTAGATATTCTTGATTGTTCCCCACATCGTCGGCGCAATAGTTGCGTCCATAGAGATTGGGTATGAAATTGGAACGACATCAAACTTGCCGTCGTTCGCAATGAGAAGGTTCCAGTAGATACGAGAATCCTCCGACACGACATTAGCCTGACCGTAGCCGATCTCGTAGAGTGCTTGGTAGCTCACTGAGTGTGAGGAAAATGTCGCTGACTTCTCAGGGCGTTCCTGCATAATCATCTGCCAGAAGGTACTCGACATTGCCATCACACGAGAAAGTGCTGGCGCTTCCCAGAGGTTGTTATTGAAAAGTGGCACTGGCTGGAATGCGCTCTTGTATGGATTCTCAGCAGTAAGGAAGTGCCACATCAAACAGTTGAAGTAGTCAGGGTAGATGACAGTGTCGACGTCGAAGATAGATGTGATGATGTCTTTGTGTGGGATATTGTGCGCCTCAATAACATCACGGTGTACCTGGTGGAGTGCATGGTGAGTATTTGACCCCTTACCAGCAAGTTCCCCTTGGATATCTGCAGGGTGCACTGACACAACGAAATGTCCGAAGTGTTGTGCATACTTCTCTTGCATGACGTACGCTTGATTTACTGCATCTGCTCCGCCTCGTTCTTCCGCCGCCAATACGACAATCATCTTTTTCGGATCGTACTTCGCAGACAAGAGCCCTTTCATCGCTTCTTCAAGAACCTCAATTGGCTCGTTGTAGTACGGGAAAATCGTTAAGTGATAGAAGTGCTCGTAGTCAAACCGACGGACAAGAATCTGCCAGTCGAGTTTCATATGATGCTTGAGTCGCTTCCAGTTGTAGCGCACATGGTACGAGAGAAAGAGTGTCTTGAGTACCCAGTAGATGGAGAACGCAATAATGAAGTACGCAGCAAAAAACGGTGCGTACATCGACGCGAGAATCATTCCAATAAGAATGGTCCACGACAACGCTCCGGGAATAATCTCTAAAGTCCGGTACAGACGACGGTCTGTACCGGTGAGTTCAGTAGCGCGTCCAACCTTAAAATCAGATCGTTTCGCGTACGGCAACAAGTGCGACTTATCTTGCTCCTCCATATTTGTATTGCCGATTATAGCGCGTTTTTGCTTAAAAATAAAGGCGCCAGGCGTCTCGTGTGAGTATATTAAAAGGCCTTGAGCCGACTATCAGATTCTGGTACGAGGACCCGGCGGGACAAATCGTTCGACAGTCTCCCAGACTGTCTCACCTCTCCCAACTTCACTAAGTCAGCAGGCACAATAAAAGGCCTTGAGCCGACTATCAGATTCGAACTGATGACCTACGGGTTACAAATCCGTTGCTCTACCAACTGAGCTAAGTCGGCTCAAGGCCTTCTAAAATATGTGTGCTGCATGATAGCAGATTTTTTGAAATGCGCTAGTGGTCTTGTTCGAGTTTTCTGGTCATAAGTGCCTCCTGTTCCTCCTTTGAAAGCGCCACCTCGGCCTTATGATCAGCTATTTTGCTGAAGTGTGTCTGCTGCTTTTGCTTACGTTCTCTTCTTAAAAGCTTCGTCTTCTCTCGATTGCGCTCAAAGATGTCCTCAATGTACGTATATACTGAGACGAGCACCTTGAGAAGAGTCCGCAAAAGCGAGTGAATACTGTAATACCAACCGAGCTGAACGACGTACCGGACGAAGTGATTCCAAACACCACTGAGCCAGAGGTGAAAGCGGTGAAGCTGATTATCGAGAGTGGTTCGAGCAAAGCTAAGCAGTATTCGTCTTCCCTTCACTGTTTCGACACGTACAACAACAGCCACTACCACAAAGAGTACGAGGAACGTAACAAATGTAGCAATGGCTGTTGTAAGCATGTGCCTATTTTACAGACACGCGGGTCATCTTGACCACCTGGACGTTTTCACCAAACTTCTGGATAGCGCCGTTTACCATTTCACCAATGGTTGTGTCTGGATTCTTGATGAATGGCTGTTCAAGGAGAATCTGCTCGCGGAAGTAAGAAGAAAGTTTTCCTTCAAGGATTTTTTCCTGCATTTCTGCCGGCTTACCAACTGTCTCAGCAGCAAAAAGTTCTTTCGCTTTTTCGAGAGCTGATTCTGGCACTTCAGCGCGTGAGATGAACGAAGGGCTGGTGGCAGCAACCTGCATCGCAATATCTTTTGCAAGTGCTACGAACTCTGGATTCTTTGAAACGAAGTCTGTCTCACATCCAAGGAGTACAAGTGCGGCGATTTCATTCGTATTGTGCATGTACGAACCAACTGCACCTGCGCCGATTTCACGATCTGACTTCTTGTCAGCCGCATCGCTTCGCTTTTTCTTGAGAATAATAATAGCCTTCTCCATGTCGCCTCCGGCCTCTTCAAGGGCCTTCTTACACTGCATGACTGAGATACCAGTCTGGTCGCGGAGCTCTTTTAATTGTGCTGAAGTGATTTCCATAGAACGTAATTAATGAACAGGGGTAAATTAAGTGTGGTTAGTTTTGCGACTTAAGCACGCGGACGACGTACAACTGTCTCACGTGGAGCTACTGGACGTGGGACGTACGCAGTGACACCTTCCTTGTACGCAGCTGCAATTTCTTCGAGGACGAGTGTAACACTTGTCTGGAGAGAGTCATTTACAACAACTGGGTAGTCAATCTTGGCCGCATCGCAGTCCGAACTCATGATAGCAATAACAGGAATGTTACGACTCTTTGCTTCAGTCACAGCAATGTGATCATGACGTGGGTCAACAACGAGAACGTAATCAGGAGTCTTTTGCATTTTAGCGACACCACCAAAGTTGAAGTTGAGCTTATCGATTTCACGACCGATAACAACACGTTCCTTCTTAGTGTACTTTCGTTCGAGTTCACCTGACACAGTTTCGTGTGTGAGTGCCTCAAGACGGTTAAGACGCTTTTTGATTTCTGGAAGGTTGGTGAGAATTCCTCCAATCCAGCGGTTTACTACATACGGAGCTTCGACATTCTCAGCTACTTTCTTAACAATTTTAGATGATTCATCTTTTGTACCAACGAAGAGAACTGTCTTTCCAGAAAGACCAGCTTGCTTGAGAAGTTCCTTTACGGCCTCAACCGAAGCTGCGGTCTTTTCGAGGTCGAAAATATCGACTCCTTCCTTAGTAGTAAAGAGGTATGGCACCACAGTTGGGTGACGGCGGCTTTTCTTAAAACCGAAGTGCGCTCCCGCATTGAAGAGACGCTGAATTAAAGTTGAATTGGTTGTTGACATAAAATGTTATAAATTCGGACTCATTTTGGAGCTATTGTGCTGGAATACGGATTAGTAATAAATGTATTCCTGGACAATGAAACTGCAAAGAAATTATCTATACAGTCTGAATCCTAAAAAAGCCTGAATCGGCTTTAGCGGCAAAAGATTACCATGAAGAGCCTTATTCCGCAATACTTTCGCCCGAAGCGGCGGCTTGCAACGTATCTATTATATTTTGCATATCACCCGCCATGACGCCCTCAATATTGTGCCAAGATTCTTTGATTCGATGATCAGTAATGCGATTCTGCGGGAAATTGTAAGTGCGGATCTTTTCTGAACGGTCGCCAGTACCGATTTGGTTCTTACGGACATCAGCGTGACGCTTAGCTTCTTCTTCGTCATGAATCGCTTCGAGCTTAGCCATAAGGAGTGACATGGCCTTTTCTCGGTTTTTGAGCTGAGAACGCTCTGACTGACTACGAACGTCGATACCAGTCGGCTTATGGATGAGACGTACGGCGGTTTCAACCTTGTTGACGTTCTGACCACCAGCTCCCCCAGCTCGGGAAAACTCCATTTCAATATCAGATGGACTCACCTCAAAAAGAGGTTTTTTACGCATCGGAAGTACTGCCACCGACATAGTCGAAGTATGAATGCGTCCCATCTTTTCAGTTATCGGTACTCGCTGAACGCGGTGCACACCCGTCTCCCACTTGAGCGCGTCATAGACATCAGGCGAAAGGATTTCAAACGCCGCTTCTTTGTAGCCACCACCCGCTGAACGCGATTCGTACTCAGTGGTGTACTGCCAGCCTTTCTTTTCTGCATACCGCAAGTACGCCTGAGCGAGTTCCTCTGCGAAAAGTCCCGCCTCGTCACCACCGGCACCGGCGCGCACTTCCAGCACCACACCATAGGGCTTTACCTCCTCTTCTTTATTGGCTTCAATAATGCGCTCCATCTCGGCAAATGACAGAGCGAGCTGCTCATTGAGTTGTGCAATATCTTCTTTGGCGAGCTCAGCCATTTCAGGGTCGGTCGCAGCCATTCCTTCAGCTTCTGCTCTTTGCTTCAAAAGCACTTCAAACTGTCCCGCCAAGAACTGGGTCTTTGAGTTTTCTTTAAAATCTTGCAGTTTGTCGTGATTGAATTCCATATAATTAATGTGCGTATACTACTCGAAAATAGAAAAAAGAGAAATGGTCCTTGTTAGCCAAAGTAAAGAAATAAGATGAAAAACGCGGAGCAAAAAAGAAAAGGCCCGAGTGGGAGAAATGCTCCAGCGAGGGCCTTTTCTTTTTTAAGCGACAATGTTTTTCGCTTATTTCTTTGCTTTGGCCATGCGAGACTTGAAACGCTCGACACGTCCAGCTGTGTCCATAGACTTCTCCTGACCAGTGTAAAACGGGTGTGATGCGCTTGATACATCTACGTACGCGATTGGGTACTCCTGACCATCAGTCCACTTGTCGGTGGCGTTGGTATTGACAGTAGAACCAACAAGCACACGTTCACCGTTTGTGTTGTCGTGGAAGATTACCATGCGGTAGTTCTTTGGGTGGATATCTTGTTTCATATTTCAAATACTTCGGCGCTTCTGGTGTGGTGGCAAAAATCCTAGAGGATGTTTGCCACCACTGGAATATAGTAAGTAGAAGCACCTACTTCTTTGTGCGCAAAACTATATCAAATTTTTATGATTCGGCAAGTCATTATGTCCTAGGCCAGCAAAAACAGATGGATTATGAGACTTCAGAGAAAAATGAGATGGGGCGTACTTCCTGTACGATGAATCTCATTTTTCTCGCAACAACGAAGTGAGTCGCTGGTTTTGCTGGCCTATTCTCCCAAAATCTTGATTTCTTCTGCCAGTCTAATTTTACGATTAATCACCTGGTCGCCATAGAAAGCGTTGGCGGGATTACTTGCTCCGCCCCAACCTGCATAGTAACGAAGCGCCGCCAATCTGTCTCCCGAATTCGAGCCGTCAGCGCCGTTGTCACGCATCAGAAGCGCGGTCGCAATGAAAGCGTCTTGGTTGTTGAATGGATTTGAAGGTCCACTACCGCCATTGATAGCACGGATACGGTCACTCCCAGAACTGTACACCCAGGTGCCCCCGCTTTGGACAAACCCTCCGTACATAGCCCAAGTCGACGGAATAAACTGTGACGGCCCCATCGCTCCTCCCCATCCGACACGTTCTCCACCCTGATAAATAGGACATGATACTGTGCGGGAGTAAGCATCAAAACCAAGTGTGTTTGCGAGCACTTTAAAGATTGGCTCATCACGAGTTGGGTGCATTACTGGTCGATTACTACTCTGATCAGTAAAGAGACAACTACCGAGGTTTTGACCGATATTAGTCTCCTGCTCAAGGATAGCGAGAATGGTTTCTGCTGGAACACCAGTCACTTGCGAAGCGTACTTTGCAAGACGAATCGCCTCAGGAAACGCAATCGCGCCACCTCCACCAAGAAGCTGGAAGAGTGCGTTACGGAGCTGAGCTGCTGTCCGCTGTTGAGACTCAAGAAGCGCACGATACTCACGCTCCTCACCTCTTGTGACCGTGAGGATTTCTTCCTTCTGATTTTCCTTTACCTTTGCACGCTCATGTTCGAGCTCTTGAATACGCTTCATTTCAGCTTCGGTTTCTTGCTTACCTTCGAGCTCGCCTTTTTGATCGGTGGTGTCGCTCTTAATATTGTGAAGAATACTAAGTGACTCACTAAGTGAATCCTTGATGTTGTGATACATCGCCAAGTCACTAAAAAATTCCGAGAGATTTTTCTTACTCAACATAACTTCTACCAAAGAGTAATCGTCCATGATGGCAGACTTGCGCACCAGGTCAGCAAGAGAGTCTTGTTGCCGACGAGACTTCTCATCAAGGATTTGGAGCACGACTTCCTTCTCGCCGATTTGGTCGGAGAGCTGTTCGATAGCAACTCCGCGCGCCTTAATACCAAGCTGAATCTGCTTTACTTCACCTTCAATGATAGAAAGGTCACGCTCAAGAGACTGTCGCTCTCCTCGCTTTTCATCTACCAGTCTCGACTGCGTGAGGATTTGTCGCTCTACTGTCTGAAGCTCAGCCTCAAGACGAGCCTTACGCTCAGCATCAGTTTCAGCATGGACTGTTGGAATGTAGGGCAACAAAAAAGCGACACCAAGAAATACCGCAAATACTTTCTGTAACATTCTGTATAGTATAGCAAATTGGACCACCGCTTTAAACAGCACAATCCCACACCATGACCATCAGATGACGAATTCGCACGGTATACTTACTGGGTATGTCACACCAATATGATTTCGTCGCCATTGGCGACATCCTTATGGATGCCTTTATTGAGCTTCGCCTAGACATGTCGACAGTACTTGAAGATGTCGACACTGGCCGAAAAATCCTCCAAATGCCCTTTGGTAGCAAGGTTCCTTACAAGGATGTGGTTGTTGTCCCGGCAGTTGGGAATTCACCAAATGCTGCTGTCGCTGCCCATCGACTTGGACTTGAAACAGCTCTTGTTACAAATATCGGTAATGATAAGTTCGGTAAAGAATGTCTCGACGCCCTTCGCCAAGAAGGAATTGCTACCGATTTTGTGAAGCAACATGAAGGCAAAAAAACCAACTACCACTATGTCCTTCGGCACGGCCCAGAGCGTACCATTCTTATCAATCACGAGACGTACCCCTACTCACTTCCTGACTTCCCTGTCCCGCCACGGTACATCTACTTCTCTTCTGTTGGTGAACACGGCGTAGCCTTCCATCACGAGATTGCTGCGTATGTCGCAGCCCATCCTGAAACCAAGCTCGTCTTCCAGCCAGGCACTTTCCAGATTAAACTTGGCATAGAAGAACTGAAGGATGTATACGCTGTTACAGAAATCTTTTTCTGCAACAAAGAAGAGGCTCAGGAGATTCTCAAGACCACTGAACAGCACATGCCGACACTTCTCCGTGAGATGCGCGAGCTCGGTCCAAAGATTCCTGTTATTACCGATGGGCCGAATGGTGCATACACTGTCGATGCCGATGATCAGTGCTGGCACATGCCAATGTACCCAGATCCAGCCGACCCCGTTGACCGTACTGGCGCGGGTGACTCATTCTCATCAACCTTCACTGCTGCAATTATCCTCGGAAAAACTCCAGCTGAAGCACTCGCGTGGGGACCAATCAACTCGATGTCGGTTGTACAGTACGTCGGAGCCCAGGCTGGTCTCCTCCCACGAGCAAAACTCGAAGAGTATCTCACTAACCGACCAGTTGATTATGTAGCGACGAAGATTTCTTAGGAACAAAAGAAAACAGCGGCGGGCCCGAAGGGCCCGCCGCTGTTTTTCTTATCCTAGATAAGTTCTTTCACAGCGCTCACAATTCCCTTCACATCCATTCCATAATACGCAATCAATTCTTCTGGCTCACCAGTCTGGCCGAAGGTATCACGCATACCAACCATCCTGAGCTTTGTCGGAAGATGTTCAGAAAGGTACTCAGCAACTGCACTTCCAAGACCTGTTGCGACCTGATGTTCTTCGACGGTCACAAGTGAACCATGTTCAGCCGCAAATACTTCAAGGGCCTTCGTATCAAGTGGCTTGATTGTTGCCATATGGAGGACTGATACCCCAACGCCTTCTTTCTCTAATTCAACAGCAGCCATGAGCGCGTTATAGAGAAGTGAACCTGTCACGACGATACCGACTTTCTTTTCTAAAGATTGATTACGACCATACATGAGCTCTGCCTTTCCAATCTCAAACGGTGACTCAGGTGTAGTTACTGTTGGTACATCAGAGCGACCAAGACGGAAGTACACAGGACCATCGTATTTTGCCGCCGCCAATGCTACCTTTCTCGCTTCATGAATATCAGATGGCGCAATGACGACCATATTTGGAATTGCGCGCATGATACCGATGTCTTCTGTCATTTGGTGCGTCGCTCCATCAGGACCGACAGATACACCAGCATGTGCTCCAACAATCTTTACATTGCTATTGTTGTACGCCACCGTTGTACGAATCTGCTCCCAGTTTCGCCCTGGTGAAAAAGCCGCGTACGACATAATAAACGGTATCTTCCCCATCGCTGCCATACCAGAAGCCACTGACGCCATATTTTGTTCAGCGATACCAATTTGCACAAATCGTTTTGGAAATGCTTTCGCAAACGCATCAGTCTTGGTGGATTCAGTAAGGTCACAGCAGAGTGCTACGACTTTCTCATCGCGCTTTCCGGCTTCAAGTAGTCCCTCGCCAAAGCCATTTCGGTTTGGTGCTTTTTGTGGAGCTTCTGTGGCGAGATTTGATTGTAGGTGTTTTGCAAACATAAAATACGTAACGAAGATTAGCAGTGGTCTTGTGATTCAATCATTCCAGCAAGCGTACGGAGTTTCTGGAGCGCGACTTCCGCTTGCTTGTCGCGAGGCACCCTGTCTTCTGGCCCCTTCCCCGGCGGATTACCGTGCCAGCGGAAGTCGCGCTCAAACACATCAACTCCCTTGGCAGCAATCGTATGCGCAATAATCACCGATGGCTGACCATAGATAGACTGTGCCTTTCCAATCGCATCATTCATCGCGCGCATGTTGTGTCCATCCACTGACTGCACATCAAACCCAAATGATTCAAACTTCTCCGCGAGTGGTTCAAGTGGCATGATGTCTTTTGTGTATCCATCAATCTGGATGCCGTTTCTGTCGATAATCACGATGAGATTGTTGAGCTTCTCTTTACCTGCGAGCATCGCCGCTTCCCAGATTTGCCCCTCATCGAGTTCACCATCACCACACAAACAGTAAAAGAATTTTGATGAGTACGGATTGTCGATACGTTCCGCGAGCGCCATGCCGACAGCTTGCGAAAGCCCAGAACCAAGCGGACCAGAACTTGTTTCAAGTCCCGACAACATTTCTCTGTGAGGATGTCCTTGCAAGCGACTACCAAACTTACGTAGAGTCATAAGCTCGTGAAGGTCAAAATAGCCCGCTCGAGCCATCGTCGCATACAAGACCGGACAGATATGTCCGTTAGAAAGAATAAGTCTGTCACGCTCTTCCCAGAGAGGATTGCTTGGGTCGTGTTTTAAAACCGCAAAGTAAAGCAATGTAAAAATATCTGCCATACCAAGTGGACCAGCGGTATGGCCACTACCCGCAGCTGTTAGCATCTCAATAATATCCTGCCGAATGTGATTGGCAGTAAGTTCAAGTGTCTGCACTTCGTGCGGTGTAAGGTACTTCATATACTCCGCTAGTATAGCAGTAAGAAAAAGATGTGTGCAGACTACTCATGCACAGATGACCGAAGACTACCCTAAAGCAGTCTGTTTATCGCACGCTCCGATGTCTTTTTTATCACAGCAAGCGAGCACCTCCGCGGACGCTCAAAACAGACTGCTTCAGAGTAATTCTCTGAGTGCATTATACGCAGCCTCTGGATTCTCCTGCTTCACAATAGCCGAACCAACGATAAGCCTATCTACACCCGCTTTTATCAAGCGAGCAATTGTTTTTTCATTCACGGAGCCATCAACCGATATCGGTGTGTTGGGAAATTCCCGCTTGAGGCGTTCGATTTTTTCAAACGTCGCTTCTGAAAATGACTGCCCCTGCATACCAATTGTATGAATACCCATGATTTGAATATAGTCAGCGTACTGTACGTATGGAAAAATATTTTCGATTGGCGTATCACCGTGGAAGCTCACTCCCAGTGAAATACTCTTAGGCGCATGTGTCGCATAGTCTATAAAAGAAGCAATGTCGACAGATTCAATATGAAACACAAACATATCAGCTCCAGCCTTTTCCCAGGCGCGGGCTGCCTTGATAGGATTCGCCACCATCAAATCAACTTCCAGCGTAAACGCATCAGTAGCATACTTAACCGCCATCGGTTCTCCTTCCGGCTCATACGGCCAACACACACTTGGTACAAAGTTTCCATCCACAAGATCGAGGTGAAACTCACGTGAAAACGAAAGGACTTTCGTCATCGCAAGCACTTCAGCTTCGCTACTAGGTATAACAGCTGGAACAATAGGAACGACTGACATACTATTCAATATCTTTAGAAATTCGTTCAATCTTCTGATTGCGACGCTCGTACTTCGGGTCCGCCAAGAAGGGTTCAGCAAGCCATTTCGGAAGGACTCGCTCAAGTGTTTCAAAACTCACAAAGCGCGCCCCGATAGAGAGTACGTTCGCATCATTGTGCCGACGTGAAAGCAAAATAATATCTTCATCGCCACCGTAAAAAACGGTCGCGCGTACATTAGGAAAACGATTGGCAACCATCGCTTCCCCTTGTCCCGAACCCCCAAAAATAATTGCTCGCGCAGTTGGTTCTTTACTCACTGCTTCAGCCGCAAGCTTGATGTAATCAGGAAAATCGTCGAGTTCATCAAAGTGTTGTGCTCCATGATCGACAACGATATACCCGGCTTCTTTAAGCCATTGCACCACCTCATTCTTTCGTTCGAAACCAGCGTGGTCAGTTGCGAGATGAATGGTGGGTTTCGTATTCATACGTACGTCTCTTACTTCAATGTTCGCGCAGATGCTGCGACGTGCTCGACGAGTGTCTGAGTGTAGCTCGTTTCGTTGTCGTACCACGCAAAAACCTTTACGAGATTACCACCGACCACACGAGTGAATGAAAGGTCTGCAATTGAGCCCACACGAGAACCAATGATGTCTGAAGAGACGAGTGGTTCGTTGGTTGCGGTGAAGATGTTTGCCCACTTTGGATCCGCAGCTGCTGCTTTGAGGGCATTATTTACTTCCTCGACAGTAGTGTCGCGAGAAGAAATAAAAGTAACGTCAACAAGTGACCCTACTGGTACCGGTACGCGAATAGCGATGCCATCAAACTTCCCTGCAAGCTCGGGATGAGCCTTGGTAGTAGCTTTGGCTGCACCAGTTGATGAAGGAATGATGTTGAGCGCAGCAGCACGACCATCACGAAATTCTTTCTTTGATGGACCATCAACGAGTGTTTGCGAAGCAGTGTACGCATGGGTTGTATTGAGAAGCGCCTTCTCCATACCAACAGCCTCCTTAAGAATCGCAACGAGTGGACTGGTGGCGTTTGTAGTACATGATGCGTTTGAGGTAATCTGACACGTCGATAAGAGTGCGTCATTCACACCCATAAGGACTGTCGCCCCTTGCACTCCCGCCGCCTCTGGTTCGTCACTTACCGGCGCTGAAATAACCACCTTCTTAGCGCCTGCTTGGAGATGCTTCTTTGAACCTTCATACGTAGTGAAGAATCCCGTTGACTCAACCACAATATCAATATTCATCTGACCCCATGGCAATGCTGATGGCTCCTTCTCCTGACAGAAGGTAATTTTCTTTCCATCGACAATAAGGTCTTTACCATCCACCTTCACTTCAAACGGACTTCGCCCGTAGACGGAGTCGTACGTAAGGAGATATGCAAGATTTTCAATGCTTCCAAGATCATTTACCGCGACAATCTCAATGTCAGGGTGACCAAAAGCTGAACGAAAGAATGTTCGTCCGATTCTACCAAAACCGTTTATTGCTACACGCGCCATATGAAAAACTAATACTATGTGACTGATTAACTATCACTACTATACAAGTAACGCGACAGAAGTTCACTCGTTGTTATCCTCAAGAGAGCGTCTTTTTGTGTCTGCGGTAAAACATCAACAGAAGTAGGCCGAATACTGGTACCAAAAGAAATGGAACAAATGGAAGGCCTTTCTTGATAATCAAATCTGGAAAAATTGGGACGTCTTTGGTGGCTGGCTTCCCTACCGAAAAAGCAATTGATTTCTTATAAGTTCCGACAACACCAGATTTATAGTCATACACATCGATAGTCACCTGCGAGACTCCAGCCACCAAAAGTGCTGCGACGGATGCCTCATACGCTGTCTGATCTTTATTGATGCGGAGCAAAAATGAATACGTCTTTCTCGAGTCTGTTGGATCTGTAATACTCGCAATGATGGTCTTTAGATTAACAGTAATTGCCTCTTTAGGAATTGAAATAGTAAACGGCTGATTGGAGTCGAGAGTCAGGCCGGCATCAGCAAACGTAAATTGACCACCGCTTTGAACGATGAGTATCTGTGAAAGGTCTGGCATCTTCGCGACTCCCTTCAAGACTGGGTCGATAGCAACTGAAACTCCTTCCGGCGTTCCTGGCTCGACTACACCACCCTCAGTGTCTTTAGGAATTACAGGCGACTCGGTCGACCCTTCTCTACCATTCTGCGCATATGCCCATGCGATGGCACCCGAAGATACGTTTCCATAACGATCAACCACAAATGCAGTGTAGTACGCTGGTGAGTATTCCAAGAGAATATCTTTATCTGTGTACGCGTCTCCCTTTCCTTGATAGATGATGACACCGTCCTGTGCATGAGTTGGAAAGCCGAGATGATTGCGCACAATTCGCACATACTGATAGTCCTCTTGCGGTGACTGCCAATCAAGGTCAACATCATTACCAAGAGCCGTTGCTGTAAACCGCGAGACGTTCACGGGCACGAGCACATCAAGCCTATCGAGAGTTTTAAATTGTCCTCGCTCAAGCACAGTCGCCATACCAAGCGGTGTGTACCCGATGACCTCGTAGTAGTACGTCGTACCCGGCTCGAGGTCTGTGAGTGTCGTACGGTGTGTATCAAGCAGACGCTGATTGACGACATACCCAAGCTCATATGCATCTGTCTTACCCCACCGCATTTCAAAGCGCGCCGGCCTCGCGGTTTTTATATAAAAGGTACTGGTCGAAACACCGGGAGTAACGACCAATTGATTAAGCACGACCCGAGCTGAGGTAGATTGGACCGAATCACCTTCAGGCTCCACCGGCTCTGCTGGAGTTAGTACAGCAACAAGATTTGAAGAAGACGAGTAGTTATTTGAGGGGTCAAAAGCTCGGACACTGTACGTGTACGTTGTAGATGCAGAAAGACCAATGTCTGAATAGCTCGTTTGGGTGGTGGTACTTAACGGCAAACCATCGCGGTAGAGTACGTACCCTGAGACAAGGAAGTTATCATACGAAGCAGACCAGCTGACATCTACCTGGTCGTACGAGACGGCCGTAGCAGCAAGCGTTGGTGTTGTTGGTGCAACCACATCGTCACTACCAAATACACGAATCTTTAATCCTTCAGTATCCGATTGTGCAAAAACCGCTGACGTAGATACAGAAAAAACGAGTAGCAAACTAAGAAGGAATCTCATGTCACTTTATTATAGCGGAAGTGCGGTCAAAGTCGTGGTGGCGGTGTAGACACCGGTCTCTACACCAGCCCCACTACCGATACCAACACGAAAACTCATGGTTGTTGTCGCACCGTCGGGATGATTTGAATCTGGACCTTCTGCAATCACCGTACCGAGTGTTGTAAGACCAGCCCAACATGCGAGCGCAGTATCTTGAGAACCGACTCCACAGAGTGAACCGTTATCCTTAAAGGCTATCGGGATATCGACACCAGACGGCGAGAAGCCGAGATGAGCAACACCGGAGTTTACCGAAAACGAGAAGTCAGCATCGACACCCTCATCATAGTCATCGATAGTATAGATACCATTTTGCATCGCTGGGTCTGTCTGGCTTTCAAGCGTGAGCGTGTACCCTGCTGGACTATCGGTCGTTACCGTAACGGTCGCCGATCCATTTGAAGTACCTCCCGTGAGGCCCGCAAGTGATGGAGTGAGGTCAACATCGCTTGGTGTTGTCATGCTGAGGTATACCTCTTGCATCTGCTGATACCCAGCGTAGAGATTATAACTAGTGCTCGTAGAGTTACCCGTAGCAATTTCACCGAAGGTACTCTCTTGCTGATAATTTGTTGACGTAGAAAATCCACCACCGAAGTTGATACTATCGCTCTGCACCTGGTAGTTTGTACTCGTCGCTACTTGCGCGAAGCCAAGCTGAAAACAAAGCAAAACAGCCACCGTGAGAGCGGCCGCTATTTTGAGTGAAGGAACAAAGCGAGAGACGAAAAGCATCGCGCGTAACACTACTTTCGTTTAAATTCAAAGGTTCGAAAGAAAGCCCTGATGAAGAAGATAATGACGAAGAAAGCGACGAAGATTCCCGCTACTATCTTCCACGGGAGTACCCAGAATATAGTAGAAACTTCGTCTACCTTATCTTCATACCCACGATTGATTTTCGCAGTTGCTGTATATCGCCCGAAGAGAAATTCTCTGTCCCACACAATATCTCGTGTACGAAGTGACTTTGGAAGAACAAACCACGGTTCAAGTTCGACAAAGCCTACCTGCTCACCAAACATGTTAGTCACTGACAGCTCACCGTATGGATTTGTGTGTACTGAACCAGTGTTTTCGTAGGTAATGCCAAGATTGATAGGTCCTTCCTCATACCACCATTTTCCATCAAGAGTACTAATACTCTTTGTCTCCCCGCCAATCTCCGCATCACCACGTACAGTTACAAAGAAGAGCGATCCAATGCGAGCAATAATCGGAGTTTGAGAAACTGCTGCCTCTCCCCCTTCTGCTATACGCTCTGTAGAGACCAGTACACTACCGTAAAATCCACCAGGTTCAGCATCAGCTGGAATGGTAATCGTCACCGGAATGCGGGCGCGTTCACCAAGATCAAGCGTGAACGTATCAGTCGGAAACGTAATGTAGTCACGAATACTAAACGGTCCTTTCTCGCCGTCCATAAGTGTGACCGCAGCACTACCGTCTGAGGTACCAGTAATGTCTTCTACTCCGAGTCTAAAGCTACGACCATCACTGATACGGTTGGTCACTGTAATTTCCCTCACGACAGTCTCACCCGGTGAGAGTGTAATCTCAGCTCGGCCCGGACCAACAACGAAGTCTCCGACTTCGATATTGCCTTCAATTCGCTCTGAACGATACCACTTCTCTTGGGTGTCCGTAGTCTCAGTTGCTACGTCTGCTGAAGATGCATTTGAGCTAGTAGCAGATTGTGCAAACACCTCTCCATGGAGAGGTGCAAGCACGAGCACAAGGCTCAAGATAAAACGAATGGTAGTCATAGACATTGACTACAGGGTAGCCTATTTTTCGAATACCGACAAGGTAGCGGTAGCGGTATAGGTCTGTGCGGTTGGGGTTGGGTTAGCGCCAGATGGTACGTTCACTTTGAAGTAGATGGTTGAAGTAGCTCCATCAGTAGCAGCTGATGAACGATCTACAATACGGAACGGACTAGTACTTGGCGCCCTCCAACATTTTCCTACTGTTTGGGTAGATCCTGTGTTACAAGTGTTACTCCCGTTGTTAAGGAATGATGGATCAGTGTCAAGCGTGGTTGATGAGTATACAGCGTACGCGAACTGAGCTGCTGTACTCGCGGTGAAGTTGTATTGTGGCTCACCAGCATTATCCACAAAGTCGCGGATTTCTGCACCACCATCTTCATCTCCTCGCATTGCGTGAGCACCGGCGTTATCGAACCAGTCGATTTCGACATAGTATCCTGCAGCATTGTTTGATGTAATAACCATCTGTGCGGTACCAGTAGCGTTACCTCCTGTGAGACCGGAGATGCTACTACTCATATCCACAGTTGGGTCAACGACAAGTGATGTTTCACCGATAATAGTCTGACGAACACGTGTATCACCAGTTGTTGCACCGTGACTCATTTGTGGCTCAACAATAAAGAACCCTATGGCGAGCATCGAGACGATAGTTACTGATGCAACTACTGCGTACATCGCGCTCTGTGTGTAATGTTTGATAAATGTTGTACTAATCATAAATAATGTATCTGGCTGCTAAAATCCTCCAGTCCTTATAGTATAGCAACGAGACACCTCCACATGATAACGAATACCACAAGCCCTGTGAATAAGTTTTACTTTAAAAAATGCTCCATTATAAAGGGAGTCGCCTTCGGCGACTCCCTTTATACAGAACCTCAAAAGCATTTTATTGCAAAAATGCGTCTAGTATTGCTTCAGTAGTAGGTTCATTACTTGGAAGCTGCTCTGGCTCGGAGCCTATCTCAGGAACAGTCTCAGAAACTGGTTCAGGGCTAGGGACTTGTTCTGTTTGAGACGATTCTGGAGAAAGTTCAGAGGATGTGTCATCATTCTCTACGACCATCTCTTCTTCAGCAGGTGTTTCCGCTGGTGAAACAATCGGAGGGATTGTGAATGTCTCACCACTCACAGCCTCCGTCACATCTTGAGTTTCTTCTCCAGCAGCCACTTCTTGCTCTTGCAACTCTTTTTGCTGCCTATCATATTCTGCTTTCTGTTCAGGGGTAAGGGGAACACTTGCTATTGGCTCTATGAAAGGATCGTATCCAGGAAACACCTCTTTTTCTGTGTCCAAAAAACGCCCCACAAGCCCACTATATTCTGTTGCGATAACCTTAGGTGTAAGTCCAGCTGATTGTTCAACCTCCTGAGCATACTTCAATCTTCGAACCTCGCGCGCATGCACTTCTGATAATTCTTTACTTGCATACAACCCCAAATCCTCGCCAGGAATAGTGTCTTTTTGAACCTCGAGAGTCTTAGATACTATGACAGGCTTCCACATACCATCTTGCACACCTATGGTAGTAATTTGATACTCGACATAGTACATGGTGTCGTCCTCGGTAACAGAACCTGTCTGGATTTCTACAACATCATCAGTAATCTCTGTATTTAATAGGTATGAATTATCTATTGATATGATTTTAGAAGAGGAATCAACAACAGTATCCCTTGCTTCAGGACTAGCAGCAAACGTAGCGCCAGCACCAAGAAAAAGTACTCCAAAGATAAGTGGTACCGTATTGTTATAAAAAATGAAATGCGTAAAGTTTTTCATACAATCTTTCATCGCTAGTATACCAGACTAGAACGGAAACCACTGCCCCATCGAAAATGTTGGGACGGTGTAGGTAACAGTCAAAGTTGGATCTTGAGCAGTACCTGTTTCATCTGAGGAGCTGAAGGTAACGGAATTACCTGTCGAAAGTCCCGGTGCTGTATTCCCTGTATCATGACCTTCTCTCACACCAAACTTGGTCATGCCAGTAAGTGATATGTTTCCTCTCCCTGTGGCGTTGAGCGTAAATGTGTTATCCGAACTTGTGGTGATTGAAGTGACATCAATCGAAGTCGCTTGTAGAGTAGTTCCAACAGCATCGAAGTCTGCGGTTGCAAGCGTTGTATTTGAAGCAGGAGTAGAAGTTACGATATCAATCTTGTCGGTGCCGTCATTATCGGTATTTGTCTTGGCTGTGGCATAAAGATCCAGTGTCGCAGCACTAATATCAGCATCATCACTGAGCGCGGAAGTACTAAAGAGTAAAAAGCCTCTATGTATTGTAACAATAGTGTACACTCCAAGATCAATAGCTCCAGCAATAAAGGTTACCGCCGCTTCATCGACAGCGGTTCCTGTCACAGCATCATGTGCCCCAGCCCAACCCGCAACAGTAGATGTGACATACCCATCAACACTGGTGCCACTAACTGGATAGTACGTAGCTGTAGCCGCATAGAGAGGCTTTCCTGGGAGTATCCACTCGACAAGCTCTCGACGCTTTATGTGAGGAATCGCTCCAGAACGAGAAAATACTTCAGCGGTAGTGGTAGCATACTCAATCTGTCGCCACTTCCCCGTATCATCTTCATACATCTGCGGGGAGGTATAAAAAGTCGTCTTGAGTTTCTCAATTTTTTTATCTCCTTCTTGTATTACTTCCAGCACTTCAGTTTGAGAATCTGGCGTTCGTCTTGATATATCTTCACCCTGTGCTGGAGGCACCTCATCTGCCAAGTAGGCATACTTCACTTCGTCATCCCCTCTTCTCGTTTTGTAGGCCTGACTATAGATGACGTCCTTGGGTGGAGATTTTAGCTTTAG
>JBDLTL010000012.1:0-27622 GCA_039799085.1 Candidatus Parcubacteria bacterium
TGACCAAACCGATCCTATTACTGCTAAGAGTGAGTACACCATGCGCTGTGTCGACCTGCTCGTCCCTGCTAACACCTGGACGAAGAGTGTGACCGTTGAGAGTGTGGGGGAGGTGGAGGAGATTTAGTTACCAGCATGAAAAAAACCGCCCCCTCGGGCGGTTTCTTGACATTATATATTTTACGTGTTTGTATACAGCCAGATACGGCCAAGTGTAAGAAAAACAAATTCTTTGCGTCATAAGGGCCGGACCTGCATTCAGTTTCACAATTCAAGGAGGGAAGCTACGTGGTACGAAGAACAATCAAAGCTGTTGCAAAGCGACTGTCGCCTGAGCCCATCAAGGTTCCTGAGCGTCGTCTGCTTGTAGTTATCAGGGCCCTCGATGGGGACCTTGTGCTTCAGAAGAAACGCGATGACCACCAGCCTCGGCATCACTACGATGCCGAAGCGAGGACTCTCCTGCAAACTCTTTTCCCGCCGAGGCCAGAGAAGTATTGCGCTAAGGCGAAAGCCGAGATCGCTTTTCATGAGGTGCTTAAATTTAAGCGCGCATCCGATACGTATGCCAAGGGCCACTTTGGGCGTAGGGGAATCCAGTGGCACCCGGTCATTGTCGATATTGCGTATGCTGGCCTCGATACAAAAACCATCCTTGAGATGGCTAAGAAAGGGAAGGGTCTCAAGACTCGGATTCTTAGTCCTCTTGAAGGGCATGAATTCGCGGAAGAGCTTTTAAAGCGTTTTCCACGCAACTGAAGGACGTTCATTTGATTCGAGGGGTCGGCGCGTAATCTGGCGTGCCGGCCTTTTTCTTTTTATTAAAAACCATACAGTCCGCGTAAGTTACTTGAAGATGAGCTACCCAGTGCCTATCGATCCATGTGCTTTAGTATCTTTGTGTAGAGTGATTCTACAATTTTTTCTTGAGCTTTTCCTGTCTTTACATAGTGATCAAGTCCGGGTGCTGAATTTATTTCCAAAATCCAATATTCTTGAGAGTCTTCATAAATATTACCTTTAATCATAAGGTCCACACCACAGAGTCGAAGTCCCATGTCTTTGGTTAGTCGAACGGCCAAATCTTTAAAGTGAGGATGAATGTTGTTTGAAACATCGACAGAGTCCCCTCCGGTGGACAGGTTGGCATTATCAAGTAGGAATAACTTTTCTCCCTTAGTAGGAATTGAAGAAAGGGTATAGCCGCAATTTTTTAACTTTTTTAGAATGCGGCGGTCTTTGAAGTTGATGATGGTGTCTCTTCCTAATTTTGAGAACGTTTTTTGTTTAGCCTCCATTAACTCTTGAATTGAAGATTTTCCGTCCCCGGTGACATTAAGTGGTATCCGCTCATATGCAGAGATAACCTCGTCGTCCAGGACAACTAAGCGATAGTCTTTTCCGCTAACGTACTGTTGCACGAGAGCCACTCGATCTGATTTGAATATCTCTCGGAGGGCGGGGTAGAACTCTCTTTTATTGGACACTACCGCCACGCCTTTTCCGTGGGTGCCATTATTGGGCTTTACAATTACAGGAAATCCTATTTTTTTTGCGTGAGCATACGCTGCATCTATATTTTGCTCAGGTGCGCCAATCACCGTGGCCCATTCCTTTGAGTAGAACGCTCGACTGTCGGGGACGACGGAGTAGCCAAGTGATTTCATAAAGAAAAAGGAATAGTCCTTATCCCTAGCAATTTCAGAACTTCCCATTGGATTTATATCAAGGGTATTAAATCTGAAATATGAGCGCTTACCTGATTTAAAGGTGATTTGACCTGCAATTTTCCATTCAGGCTCCATCAATACCGATGCGCCGATTGTGGGAGCAATTCGTTGGAGTAGGGGACCAAGGACGTAGGACTCTTTCTTTTTTTTCATACTATTTTCGCGTGTAGTCGACCCACTCAAAGTGGAGACCATTGTGTTCCTTGTCGCCTGACTCAGAGATGACGGCGAAATCATCTTCAAACGGTGGGAAGAACGTATCGGCGATTGGCTCATCGTGTACGAAGGTGATGTGAAGACGTTTCGCGTAGGGAAGGGCTTGGCGGTATATCTCCGCGCCACCACCGATGTGAATCTCTTTGGGATTTTCTTCTTCCGCCATAGCAAGTGCCATCTCAAGTGAGTGAGCTACTTTTACGCCCGGGTACTCGTAGTCTTGGTCGCGGGTCATGACGATGTTTGTGCGGCCGGGCAGTGGTTTACCAAGAATCTGAAGAATTGAGTCGAAGGTCTTTTTACCCATGATGATAGGGTGTCCGAGCGTGAGGGCCTTGAAGCGCTTTAAGTCTTCTGGGATGTGCCAGAGCAGTTTATTTTCGTTACCAATCGCTCGTTGGTGGCGACTCATGGCAACAACAATAACGACCGGTGCGGATGTATACATATTGTAGCTGATTATGCCATAGCGATAGCGGCTTGTCTTTTGGCGGGGCGGTGCGGGAGTAGGTATAATGTTCATACTAATTTTCTTGTCGTATGTCACATTTTGAAATTGAGGTTAAAAGTTTACTTGGCGACGAATCGGTCGCGAATCGTTTGAAGGAGAAGATGTGTGAGCTTGATCCCGAGTGTGTGATGGTTGGTTCTAATAAGCAGCTCAATCACTACTTCGAAGGCGGTGACATGGAACAGCTTTTACAGAATGTGAAGGATTTATTTACCGAAGAGCAGCAAGTAAAACTCCGCACAACGATTGAACGGGGGACAGAGTTTTCAATTCGAACTCGTCAGAAAGATGACGAAATTCTCCTCGTTCTCAAAGCTTCAATTGATGAAGGGACAAGTGCTAACACGGTGAAGCGAATTGAGTTTGAAGAGCCGGTCTCAATCACACTTGATGAGCTCGATGAGAAGTTGCTTTCGGCGGGCTTTACCTACCAAGCGAAGTGGTCACGCGAACGGGAAGAGTACGCGTATAAGGGCGCGAATGTCTGCCTAGATAAAAACGCAGGTTACGGCTACTTGGCCGAAGTAGAGAAGATTGTGCACGACGAGTCTTTGGCGGATGCGGTACGAGCGGAGATAGATGTAGTGATGGCAGAGCTTGAACTCATTGAGTTGGAACAAGAGAAGCTTGCGCGGATGTTTGCACACTACAATGCCAACTGGCCGGAATACTACGGCACCGATAAAATTTTTGTAATTGAGTAAATATGTATCTTTCAGACAAAGACATCCATGATGCGGTGAAAGCGGGAGACATCACGCTTGAGCCATTTGACCCGAAGCGTCTTCAACCCGCGACGTATGACATTCGTCTCGGTAATACATTTATTATAAATGACTCTCACTCGACGAAGGTCATTGACCCAGGGAGGGGGATTTACCCAAAGACCCGCACGATTGATGTGAAAGACGGAGAAGAGTTTGTACTTCATCCCGGCGTCAGTATCCTTGGTTATTCAAAAGAAAAATTCGGTTCCAATAGCTACTTGATTGAGGTTAATGGTAAATCGAGTTTGGCTCGCATTGGACTCATCGTGCACAACTCTGCCAGTATTGTGAACCCGGGACACTTTCTTCATATTGCGCTTGAGCTTTGCAATCTCAACAATATTCCAATTGTGCTTAGGCCAGGTATGGAAATTGCCCAACTCTCTTTTGCGCAGCTTTCATCGGTAACAAAACGAAACTACGAGCAAACTGGCCGGTATCACAAAAATAACTTTGTCGGCTACGTGCCACCGAAGGGGGCCGAACCAAGTAAGAAGCCAGCTCAAAAAGTTACTAGCTCTAAAAAGAAAATCTAATATGGAAAGTAGACATCCAGAGTACCAATACCTTGACCTTGTAAAAGAGATTTTAGAGAAGGGAAGCAGGCAGGTTGACGCACAGTCAAAAGACGTAACGTACAGTCTTTTTGGAAAGCAAATGCGCTATGACTTGAGTGAAGGGTTACCGCTTCTGACTACTAAGAAAGTGTACTGGAAAGGTGTGCTCCATGAGCTTTATTGGTTCCTCTCAGGGCAGACCAACATCAAGTACTTGGTTGATAACAATGTAAATATTTGGAACGACTATCCGCTTCGTATCTACAATGACAAGCGTGAGGCAAATGGTTGGCCAGAACTCACGAAAGATGAGTTCATCGAGAAAATAAAAACTGATGATGCGTACGCAGCGACTCATGGTGAGCTCCCACATATTTACGGTGAGATGTGGCGCAAGTGGCCGCGCAAGAATGGGGGAGGAGTCGATCAGCTCCAGTGGGTAGTCGATGAAATCAAGGCTGACCCAGGCTGTCACAATGCGATTGTGACCAGCTGGAATCCAGAGTATCTCTACGCGATGGCGCTTCCGGGTGAAGCGGCTCGTTTCCCGATTTGTCACAATATGTTCCAGGTGAACATCAACAATGGCAAGCTCTGTCTGCAGCTTTACCAGCGTTCGGCTGACATTTTCCTTGGGGTGCCGTTTAACATTGCGAGCTACGCGCTCCTTACGATGATTCTGGCGAAGATCACTGGCTATGAACCAGGGGAGTTTGTACATACGTTTGGCGATGTGCACATCTATGAAAATCACATTGAACAAGCCAAGGAGCAGATTGGTCGTGAACCATTCGCGTTTCCTAAGGTGACTATCAGCGACGAAGTAACATCACTCGAAACGTTTCGCCCTGAACACGTGACGCTTGGTGAGTATGAATCGCATCCGCCAATCAAGGCAGAAATGGCTGTCGTGGGAGGATTCCATGCTGATATCCATGCGAATCGGACGACGAATTCTTAAAAAGTAGGGTAAATGGCTGGTCGCGAAGCGACCAGCCATTTGTGATAGAATATCAAAATAACAAGCTTTCTATGATCTAACGACTGTTAAGACATTTTTTACTCTCTTGTTCCAGGAATTTTCGGCGGGAAAAAACCGAAAATTCGGAACTAAATTCAAAATATTCATTACATTCATTTTTTCATTTATATGAACGAATATCAATTCATCAAAGACCAAGACGAAGCTATCTACAACGCACTTATTGGAGAAGAGGAGCGAGAACGAACCGGTATCGAACTAATTCCAAGTGAAAACTACGTCAGTCGTGCTGTCCGCGAAGCCAATGGTTCTATTTTCACCAACAAGTACTCAGAAGGGTACCCCGGCAAGCGCTACTACGGCGGCCAGCAGTACACGGACATTATTGAGAGTATCGCTATTGAGCGCGCAAAGAAACTTTTCAATTGTAAGTTTGCGAATGTTCAGCCTCTCTCTGGTGCGCCTGCGAACGTTGCGATGTACTTTGCACTTATGGAGCCGGGCGATACGGTACTTGGTATGGATCTCTCGCATGGTGGACATCTCACACACGGGCACCCGACTACCGCCATCAACAAAGTCTTCAACTTCGTTCGCTACAAGATGAAGGATATTGAGACCGGTGAAATCGACTACGACCACTTACGTCAGATGGCGATTGAGCATAAGCCGAAGATTATTCTTGCTGGTTTCTCTGCGTACAGTCGTGAGCTCGACTACGCGAAGTTTGTAGAAATCGCAAAAGAGGTGGGAGCGTACACGGTGGCTGACATGGCGCACGTGGCTGGACTTATTGCCGGTGGCGCACTTAAGAACCCATTTGATTTTGGGTTTGATGTAATTACGACGACGACACACAAGACACTTCGTGGTCCACGAGGCGGAATGATTCTCACAAGAGAAGATGCTGAGATTGCAAAGAAGATTGATAAGGCTGTCTTCCCGGGGATGCAGGGTGGTCCGCATATGAATATCATCGCCGCAAAGGCGGTGGCGTTTGGTGAGGCGACGGACGCGTCATTTAAAGACTACGCAGAGCAGGTGATTCATAACGCAAAAGCGATGGAAGTAATCTTTAAGAGGGAAGGGGTTCGACTCCTCTGTGGCGGTACGGACAACCACCTCCTTCTCGCTGATGTGTGTGGATCGCTCGGTATTACCGGCAAGGAAGCAGAAACGGTGCTCGACGAAGTTGGTATTACGCTCAATAAGAATATGATTGCGGACGAGCCGCGGACAGCGATGGATCCGTCAGGTATTCGCTTTGGGACACCAGCAATGACAACACGAGGGATGAAAGAGAAAGAGGCGATGCGTTTGGCTGAGCTCATGATAGATGCCATGCGCGCTAAAGATGATGTAAATAAGAAAACTGATATTCGAAGTGAGGTGAGAGTGATGGCCGAAGCGTTTCCGATACCAGAGCGCTTCGTGTAGTGATTTGAAGCAGGAAGTATGAAACGGTGCGGACCTTTGGTTCGCGCCGTTTCGTTTGCACTTCATAGACGATAGGTCTATACTTCTGCCGAATTTTTAAGTTCTTCGCAGGAGGGTCAGATGAAAGAATTTCATAAGCTTGTTGTCGCTGAGCTCATTGAGTACGGACATTCGTACTTCCCAATCGATACAAGAATGCAGGCAAACGCTGCATCATCGGCACAACTGTTCTTAACGGCAAACCGAAAGTACTGGCGAGACTGGTCGTTTCCGCGTTTGGCTGGTGGTCAGACGGGAATTATCGAGGAGGATTCCGATCTCGTCGATACGACTCGGTTGGCACTCTGTTTCGACCACGAGTTCACAAGACAGCGACCGACCGTTGGTATTTTGCCACACGCACGACAGTGTCTAGGGAGTATTGCGGATTTCAATCGACATCTGAAGACGCGCGTCCTAGAAATCGGACACGAGCTCGACCGATACTGCGCTACAAAGAATGTGGCAGGTCGGTTCAAGAGTGCTTTTGAAGGAGGAGAGACTTGTTCCTCACTCTTTATGCACTCGGCACTTCACGGGCGTCGCATGTTGGATGAGGTCATCGATGACTCTGTCTTCACCATCTATCTTGGTGGACAGGGGGGAGACATCCACCTCAAACATACTGGTGAATGGGTGTTCGCGGAACCACCGCGAGGGAGTGCTCTCATCATCTGTGGGGCCAGAGTGGAAGAGCTCGGATGTCCTGAACTTCGACCGATGACACATCGGTTTGAGCACACAGGGCCGAGTGCCTACCACTCCTGCTACCTTACGGTACAGATGGCTCCACTACCGGTCGTTCCCGTTCTCGATAATGTGGTGCCGTCTGGCGCTTCGTAAGCAATGGGTCTATCCCGAAGAAAGGCACGAGCTCGCGAGCTCGTGCCTTTTTCTTATCTGATATGATGTACTGACATGGAAGAAGAAAGTGGCTGGAAAAAATTCAAAACGAACTTCAAGAAGCACTGGCTGACGGTGTGGTTTGTGCTCGGGTTTTTTACTGATGCAATGCTTCTCAATCAGATAGACGACGTCACTGACAATCTTATTTTGCTCGCGTACGTGCTTTTGGCCACATGTTCTCTTCTTCTTTTTTACGTTGGTGTGGCACAGAAGCTGGGGGAGTGGGCTTCGCGTAAGCTCGTGCGGTATATGCCAGGAATCATGCAGTATTCCTTTGGCGGCCTTCTCTCTGGAATGCTTATCTTTTACGGTCGAAGTGGCGACTGGGTAACAAGCGCGCCATTCCTTCTTCTTATTCTTTCAGTGATTTTTGGAAACGAAATGGTACACAAGCGATCCGATAGGCTCGTGTACCATATCGCGCTCTACTTTATAGGACTCTTTTCATACGTTGTCCTTGTGCTACCAATTGTGTTTGGTGCGATGGGAGATTTGATGTTTTTCCTCAGTGGCGTCACTGCGCTTTTGTGGGTCACGATTGTGATTCAGATTTTGTTTCGTATCGTTCCAAACTTCATGCGTGTGAATACTCGCAGGTTGATTCTTATGGTTGGAGCAATTTACATGACACTCAACATTCTCTACTTCACTGGTGTACTTCCACCGATCCCGCTATCGCTCACGGAACTCACTATGGCACACTCTGTGACAAAGGATGGTGGTAGTTACCGAATTGTGACTGAAGATCAGTCCTGGTGGAGAGATCTTCCATTTATGGAAGAATCGCTACATCCAGCTGGTGGAGAGTTAGCCTGCTTTGCACGTGTGTATGCTCCGACAAAACTCACCACAGAAATCTTCCACCGTTGGGAGTATAAGGGTGCAGATGGTAAGTGGGTGGAGCGAGCGAGAATAAAGTACCCAATTGCGGGTACTAATAAAGGCGGGTACCGTGGCTGGACAGCTGTTGGTGCGGTTACGAGCGGGAAGTGGCGATGTAGTGTAGAGACTGCCCGGGGGCAGGTACTCGGTCGCTCGACAGCGTATGTCGAAGTGGGAGCCAAGGGAAACACCGTGACTTTAATCCGATAATCCGTTATTGTAGCCAGACTATGCAGGAGACGATTCATAAAGCTATTACAGAAGCGCTCGAAACCCTTGGAATTACGGAAGAGGTGAATTTTGTCGTGGACTATCCGACCGATAAGAACAGTGGAGCAGACTACTTTTCAAATGTAGCGATGGTGGTGGCGAAGAAGGTGGGGAAAGCGCCGAAAGATGTTGCGGAGCAACTTCTCGCGGTGCTTGAAGGGAAAATTCCACAGGTCGAAACTATTGAAGTTGCTGGGCCAGGTTTTTTGAATATTTCACTTGGTCGCGATTTTTTCAAAGAAAAAATCGCGACCATCACAACCGAGGGCGCATCTTGGGGTAAAAACACCTCATGGGCCGGGAAGAAAGTTATCGTCGAGTACACCGATCCCAATCCATTCAAAGAGTTTCATATCGGACACCTCTTCACCAATGCTGTTGGTGAAAGTATCGCGCGTCTTTTCATGATGAATGGTGCAGATACGAAGCGAGTCAACTACCAAGGCGATGTCGGACTTCATGTTGCACATGCTATCTGGGGAATGAAGAAGCTCGGTCTTAGTGCCACTACAAACTTTTCTGCTAAAGACTTAGGTCGAGCGTACGCACTTGGTGCCACGACGTACAAAACCGACGAAGCTGCTGCGGCAGAAATCCGAGAGATAAATAAGAGTGTCTACAATCGAGATGATGAAACAGTGAATGCGCTTTATGATGTGGGCCGAAAGATTTCGCTCGAGTACTTTGAAACCATCTATGCACTTGTCGGCACAGAGTTTGCTGAGTATTTCTTCGAGAGTGAGGCGGGTCCAAGAGGGAAGGAGCTCGTGCTTAGCAATCCTGCTATTTTCCCGGAGAGTGACGGAGCGCGTATTTACGACGGTGAATCAAAGGGTCTCCATACTCGTGTCTTCCTAAATAAAGAAGGCTTGCCGACATACGAAGCCAAGGAGCTTGCGCTTGCGAAATTAAAAGAAGAACGTTTTTCTGGCTATGATCACTCTGTCATTTCTACCGCGAACGAAATCAACGAGTACTTCAAGGTGTTGCTTTCAGCGATGGGTGAAGTGTATCCAGAGCTCGCAAAGAAGACAGAGCATATTGGTCACGGTATGGTGCGTCTGGCGACCGGCAAGATGTCTTCACGCACAGGTGACGTCATCGCGGCGATTGATTTCGTCGATGAGGTATCAGAAGCAGCACTAACAAAGATGAAAGAAAGTAGCGGACTAGAATATAAGGCACTAGCGCAAGATATCGCTATCGCTGCAATAAAGTACGCGACGCTTCGAGGTAACATTCTTCAGGACTCGATTTTTGATAAAGAAAAAGCCCTCTCTTTTGAAGGAGATTCTGGTCCGTACCTGCAGTACACGCACGCACGTATTTGTTCGGTGTTGGAGAAGGCTGCCGCCGCAGGTGTAGAGGGAAGTACACAACATCCACCACAAACTTCATACGAAGTCGAAAAGCTCGTCACTCGTTTCCCGAGTGTTATTGCATCAGCACTTGCTGACCGCGCTCCTCATAAGGTGACTGGCTATCTCACTGAACTTGCAGGTGCGTTTAATTCTTTTTATGCTCACGAAAAAATCGCTGATGCTAGCGATGAGTATGCGCCATACAAGTCAACTATTGCTGACGCTGTTCGCATTACTCTCGAGAATGGTCTTTGGGTACTTGGTATCAAGGCACCAAAGCGGATGTAAGAGTTGCAGAGGTGTTGTGCACCACAATCACTTGCGACCATCACTACATGAGAGTAGGGTGAGAGAAGAAAGGAGGTCAACATGTATAAGCTTTTGTCTTCTGGCCTCGAGTTAGCACAGTTACCCTGTAAGATGCAGATGGCCTGTGCGACACTCTGCCTCGATATGTTTTTTGGTCTAGTGAGTATATACATACCAGTTCCCAAAGAGAGATCGTGTTCACCTTTGCGTGAACTACATGAAAAAATGTATTCGCATTTTATGTAAAACCTCAACGGCCCCAACTTGGGGCCGTTTTCTCTCGCGATGATAAAAAGGCTGTCGCGAAACAAAAATACACAATTTCAAGGCTTGTCACTTGCTCGTGAGGGGCGTATAGTGCTGTGTCTAAACATTTATATATAAAATACAACGCATATGCTGACCATCGGTTCGACGCTTGCAATCTTTCTTATCCTCGGTATTTCCAGCCTCGCTCTCTTCTGGGCGAAACGTCTCGGAATGCCACATACGGTATTACTCGTACTTATTGGTATCGGACTTGGGCTTCTTAGCTACACTCACACGTTTGCGTTCTTTGGGGAGTTTACCCTTACTCCGGCGCTTCTTTTCTACCTCCTTCTCCCAACGCTTATCTTTGAGTCAGCGTACAACATCAACGCAAGACGAATGGTAGAGGACGCTCCGATTATTATGATTTTGGCGGTCATTGGACTTGTCGTATCTACGGTAGCGATTGCGGGAGCTCTCTACTTTTTACTCGCGTTCCTTGGTTTGCCGGTACCGTTTATGGTGACGCTTCTCTTTGGAGCACTCATCTCCGCGACTGATCCGGTAGCTGTGCTCGCACTCTTCAAAGAGTACGGAGCTCCGCGCCGTCTCTCACTTATTTTTGAAGGGGAGAGTCTTTTCAATGACGCGACAGCGGTAGCACTTTTCTTGGTGTTGCTTGAAGTTGCGCGATTTGGTTACCACGGTGCCGACACCATCATCGAAGGTGCGCTTACATTTACTTCAATGCTTGTTGGAGGCGTTATCTTTGGTGTGATTATCGGTGGACTCTTTGCCAAGGTGGTCGGCTGGTCTCGTGAAAATGAGGTGGCTAGTATTACACTCACGCTTGTACTTGCGCACATCACCTTCATCATGGCTGAATTCCTCTCGCACCATATGGTTGTTGGTGGATTCCACATCATGCTCTCTCCGATTATTGCGACGACTATCGCTGCGCTTCTTATGGGTAACTATGGACGAAGTAAGATTCATCCGCGAGCGGAAGAATTCGTGGAGAAGCTTTGGGGACAGCTCGCATTTTGGGCAAACTCACTTATCTTTATTCTCATCGGGGTTCTCTTTGTTGATATTCCACACTTGAGCCGAGAAATGATTGGTGTCGTCATACTCACTATTTTTATCGTAGCGATTGCTCGGGCTATCTCTATCTATCCAGTAGTGGAGGCATTCAATGCTTTTGTAAAGAAGGATATGAAGGTGCCTATGAGTTGGCAGCACCTCCTTTCATGGGGATCACTTCGCGGAGCACTTGCTGTCACTATGGTTCTCATGGTGCCTGACGATCTTGTGTTTGAAGGCTGGACGCTTACTATGTCGCCGAAGGAATTTCTCCTTGCTCTCACAGTTGGCTGTATTGCGGCGACCCTCTTCGTGAAGGCGCCAACTATTCAAAAGATTATGAAGAAACTCAAGCTCGACGAGCTCACTGATATTGAAAAAGTTGAAGCGCAGGAGGCACGAGCGCTCATCCATCACGAAGTACAGGCCCGCATCAGGAAGTATGAAGACCGTGGGTACATCGCGCCTGAAGTAGCCTCTAAGCTCTACCGTGAACATGAGGCTGAGTATAAAGCCGCTTGCGAAGGTCTTACCGGCGATATCAAAGAACTTGCTCTCCGTGTGCTCCGCATGTATGCGATTGGTATTGAGAAAATGCACCTTAAGCAGCTCTACCACTACCAAGAAGTTAATGAGCGCGTGTTCCGTCGTCTCATGGGTAAGCTTCAGCTCCAGCTTGAGGCTGTCGAGGTGGGGAACTTGGCTCCGAATATGTCGATCCACTCAGACGGCAAGGATGTGTTTGAACATCTTGCAACAAAGATTCGAAATATCATTGACCCAGAGTCTGAGCAACAGAAAATTGATAACCTGTATCTCTACTACCGCGCGCAGTCTATTCTCTCGCGAAAAGTTTTGAAGGAGTTGCAAGCTATCGACACAGATAGTGCCCAACACATTTTTACCCCCGATGCACTCTCGCACGTGCTCGATCTTTACACCACGTTCCGTAATCAGTCCGAAAAGAAGATGCAAGAAATTGCTTCCGCTCACCCAAAGTGGTACCAGGCTCTCTCGGAGAAACTTGCTATGTATAGTATTCACAAAGTAGAAGAGCATGCACTTACTGAGCTCTATGAGCGACAGCTCATTACACCGAAGTTGTACATCACGCTTGGTGAAGAGTTGAAGTAGGAAGTGTTGTATTAAAAATGGCCGGTTCGCTTTGCGAACCGGCCATTTTTATATGCAAAAAGGCGCGGGATATTGAGTCCCGCGCCCTGTTGGTCTTAGTATTCTTCAGGTCATTACCGATGCGGTGCGTGTGGCGCCCACCCAATGAGGAATAGCGACGCGAAGCCGACGACGTATGCCACTGGGATAATCCAGGATTCCTTGAGGAAAGTTTTGGTATCCCGCATACGCGGATTGTCGCCAGCGAGCGCCACACCGGCCGAAGAGCCGAACCACATCATCGAGCCACCGAAGCCGACAGAGAAAGCGAGCCAGCCCCAGTCATATCCACCCTGCACCAGTGCGAGCTTGGTGAGCGGGATATTGTCGAAGACAGCCGAGATGAATCCGAGCGCGAACACCGTGGAAGGCGAAGCGACCGGAAGCGTTTCGACTGGCATCAGGCTGGCACACAGCACGAGGGCTAAAAGGAAGCTGGCATTCTTGGCTGCGCCCGGGACGTGTTCCCAGTGTGGCGTGCGGAAGATGGTGGTCACGAGGATTGCCACCCATAGACCCGCGGCCGGGAAGTCGATGAGGATATTACCTGCGACCACACCGACGAGCATGGCGATGACCACGAGCACTCGACCATAATCGACGATGGCGTGATCCGAACCATGGCTCGGAATCTCGTCTTTGACGATGGGTTGGAGACGCTGCTGTGCAATCGACAAGGGAATGCCGAAGACGAACAGAGCCACGGTGGCGGGGAGGAAGGCGTGTGTGACATCAAGCCAGTTCACGCCGTCGATCCACATCATCGTGGTAGTGGTATCACCGATGACGCTGCCGGCGCCGCCAGCGTTGCTGGCTGCGACAATGCCGGCGAGATACCCGACGCGCACCTTGCCCTTGAAGACCACCTTCGCGAGCGCCCCGCCAATCATCGCCGCGGCGATGTTGTCGAGAAATATCGAAAGCACGAAGATGAGGCCAAGGAGCATAAATGGCCCCTTCCAATCATCTGGCAGAATGGCCGGTGCTTTGAGCGCTAGCTTCGAACGCTGGAAGTGGTCGGCCATGAGTTCGAAACCGACGAGCAGACCGAGCAGGTTGAGGATGAGGGGTGCTTCATGAAGCGAGTGCGCGAGCAGATCGACATCAGTGAAGAACGCGGTGTAGGTGACAATGGACGCAAGTCCAATGAGCGCCACCTGGAGGTGTTTGCCGTGAAGCAACATCACTCCGAGCAGGGTAGCTCCGAAGAGCAGGAATTGGAATGGAAACACGTAACCCTCCTGTTACTGAAGAAATGGAAAAGAGCGAAAGATCGACAATGAGCCGGCCAGGATTATGTCACTTTTTTGTACAAATGTAAACAAAAGTGGCGGCCACTTCGTGGCCGCCGCTTTTGTGTGTAACTACACAGACTTTATCTTTGTAATCGCGTCACTAGTCCGTTGTGTAAAGAATCCTCGCGCCTTCAAGTCCTTAAAGATAGGGAAGGCGATGAGCTCTTCTTCCATCTGTGCAGATGCGGAGCTGATGTAGACACGCACGTTCTTTGCTTGTAGTTCTTTTACTGCCTCAATGAGTGCCTCCATTCCCTCGAAGTCAATTGAGAAAAGATTCTTAAAGCGGAGGATGACTACTGGAGCGCCGTTTGATGCCGCGAGCTGCTTCAAATTAGTGAAGTGGCGGTTGGCGTCGATGTAACCAATATTCCCAGCGATACTGTATGAGACAAACGCTAGCTTTTTGTCGGTTGGAATTTCAAGTGTGCGACAACCTCGAATCTCTTTTATTGCTCCGTCCGTGAAATTCCAGATAACATCGAAGCGACCGTGTGACACCTTACTTGCAAAGAGGAAGAGGGCCATCATTGCTCCGACAGCCACACCAAGCCCCGCGTCGTGGAAGATGGTAATAAGTGCAACGAGAATTGCGACAAAAAAACTTTCACGTTCATGATGCCAATATTCTTGGAATTTTTCTGTTTCAAGAAGACCGAGTGCTGTGTTCACAAGAATCGCTGCAATGACTGCCATTGGAATAAATGAGAAGAAGGGTAGTACAGCAAGGGCGATGATACCGGTGAAGATAGCTGCGAGAATACCGCTGGTGCGGTGAGTTGCACCGGCTTTAATGTTGGCCCCGGTACGAATGAAGACTCCTGTGGTTGGAAGGCCGCCCATGGCTCCTGAACCAAGGTTTGAAAGCGCAAGTCCGAAGAGTTCGCGTGAGCTTGATGATTCCGTCTTGGTAAGTTTGTCTCCGAGCTTGGCGGTGATGAGTGTTTCGAGCACCGCGATAAGGGCGATAATGCCAGAGACCTTAAGAACAGCAGCGAGCGCAGCGTGGTCGGCAAAGATTGCGCGAAGTCCATCCCAAGCTACGGGGAGAACAAGGGTCGCGGTAATGCTGCCAAACTTATCTTGAAGAGAGAAAATATCAAGTGGGAAGTAGGTTGCTTCAAGGTAGCCAAAGAGAATACCAAGTACAGCCGCCGGAATAACCGCAGGGACTTTCTTCATGTAGTTCTTCCACGTGAGAATGAGTCCTAAGAAAATAGCAAAGACTAGAACTGACGGCTTGTGTACCAATTCTGTATTAGCTAAGAACTTTTCGATATCACCGATAAAGTGACCGGTGCGGGAAAGCTTAGAAAGACCGGTGGCGTCAAAGAGTTGAGAGGCAGCGATGAGAATCGCCACACCCGCTGCAAAGCCGTACATCACACTTGACGGAATGTAGTAGAGGTAGCGATCAAGCTTGAGAATCCAAACCACGAAAATAATTGCACCAGTAAAGAGTGCGAGGAGTGGAAGAATGCTGGCGCCAAGGCCAAGTGGGGCAGTGAGGGTAGCTGCGAAGAGGACGGTCGTGAGGGCGCCGGCCGCTCCGATGATGTTGTATTCACTACCAATAAAAAGGGCTCCGATAAGTGTCCCCCAAATACCAGCAATAAGTCCCGGGAGCGGACCGGCGCCTGACGCAATCGAAAGGGCAATCGAAAGTGGTACTGAAATAAATGCTACGGTAAGTGCCGCTTTCCAGTTGAGCGAAACGTTCTTAGTAACTTCAGCTTTGGTCGGTAAAGAAAACATAAAAATAATGACATTAGATAATGTATGAAAAAATAAGGTATGGGGAGATCACGCATGCGATCCCCCAGCCCTTGGCCTCAGGCAGCGTCAGCCACCTCTTCGGTGCCCTCAAAGGTTTCGATCACTTCGTAGTGATCGCCATGGTTATGCTCTTCGAGTATAACCACAGTTTTGATATTGAATCGTTCCGAAGTCTCCATGCCGTCTTCAACCAATCGTTGTGTTTGTGTTTCCACATCAACATTGATTGTGTTGCAGCCGGCGCAGGGGTTGTGTCCGGTGATGAAGACAAAGGTTGCCCCCTTTTTCTCCACCAGAAAGCCGATTTGCTTGAACATGTGCTCACGGACGGTTGCACTCTCAGGTCCTTTACCCCACATCACTTCGCCGGTGAATACTCCGCCAGCGTTACGAACGGGATGGATATTGCTATCCGGTATCTCCGAGATGATACCGTGATCAATCAGGTATTGCCTCGCCGCCCAGGTCGGTGAGCAGAGGTCGTCGGAACATCCGACAACAACAACTTGAAGTTCTGCGTTTACACGCGTCCTTCGATTCAGTTTCATAAGTACACCCTCGCTTGCTACAAAAGATCAGATTCCTTGTGAAAACACGAGGCTTCCACAGTCGACCATCCTACTCCTCTTATTTTTACTGACAAGGGGGGTTAAGCACACTTTTAAAATACGACACAAATCTATAGGTTTTCAAATCGAGAATTGATGGTAGTATTCGGATTGGGATAAACCACGAAGAGGAGAGGTGCCGTGCGTATTCATGCAGGAGGCACCCGCGTGGTGCTTGTCGTAGGCGATCGGGCCTACAAAATTGCGAAGTTCAGGCCGCTTAAAGTCCTGGACAGGTTGTGCGCGATGTCGGTCGACAAAAAAGAGTTCGATCGGCTCTATCAGAAACATAGGCACAATAAGTTTGGGATTATGATGCGTGTATTCTGCGCCGGGCTCCGTGCCAACTGGGCGGAATGGCGCTACTGGAATCGCACTCACGATTCTCGGTGTTCGCCATCAATCGCGCTCTGGCTTGGAGGTTTGGTGCTGGTTCAATGCAGTGTCGAATCGGTGGATGATGATGAGGTGTTGTCTTCACCGCTCCGCCATCTTTGGGAGACTGATGAAGAGTTTGCCAAGCCGAGTCAGTTTGGCCGGGATGTGGAAGGAAATATCGTCATCGTCGACTATGCGTCGCTGGCGTGAGGCAACTGGTGGCTCCTGCGGGAGCCACCTTTTCATATGTAATAAGCATGGTACTATCTTTGTGTGGTCTGATACACCATACACTGGTCGGCGGAAGTCGACTGGAATGTCTGATATACATTAATTAATTTCTATATGAACAAAGTACATGGTCGTGAAAACGACACAGTTGAGGTAGTGGGCGATGTGCCAAAGAGTGACGTTGCACTTCGCGAGGAGGCGATGCTCGAGTTTTGGCGCGAGCGAGATATTTTTAATAAAGCCCTAGAGACTCCAGCTGGCGAAGCGCCTGTCGGAGATTTTGTTTTTTATGACGGGCCGCCGTTTGCGACTGGGCTACCACACTACGGGCACATTCTTGCCGGAACCATCAAAGACGCCATTCCGCGTTTTTGGACGATGAATGGAAAGCGAGTTGAGCGTAAGTGGGGGTGGGATTGTCATGGTCTGCCACTTGAGAACCTTATCGAGAAAGAGCTTGGTCTCGGCACCAAGCGCGACATCGAAGAGTACGGCGTGAAGAACTTTAATGAAAAAGCTCGCGGAGCAGTGATGCGCTATGCGGACGATTGGCGACAGATTGTGCCACGCATGGGTCGCTTTGTTGATATGGCAGATGACTACAAGACGATGGACAGCGACTACACCGAAAGCGTGTGGTGGGTGTTCAAGAGTCTCTGGGATAAAGGGCTCGTATACGAAGGTTTCAAGAGTATGCACCTCTGTCCGCGCTGTGGGACAACCCTCTCAAACTTTGAGGTAAACCAAGGATACAAAGATATCAAAGATATCGCCGTGACGGTGAAGCTTCCGCTTCTTGATGATGCGGGCAATGTGACTGATACAAGCCTGCTTGTATGGACGACGACACCGTGGACGCTTCCTGGCAATATGGCAGCGGCGGTTCACAATGATATTGAGTATGTGAAGGTGAAGGTAGAAGGTGAGCACTACGTGCTCGCTAAAGGTCGCCTCGCGCAGCTCGGCGACACAGCCTACGAAGTTGTAGAAGAACTAAAAGGAAGCGACCTTGTTGGTAAGAAATACCTTCCACCATTTGACTACATCAAAAAGCAAAATCTCGAAGGCGCAGAAAACGCGTGGACGATTTATCATGCCGACTACGTCGAGCTTGGAGAGGAGGGAACAGGTGCGGTGCATATTGCACCAGCATACGGTGAAGATGACATGGCGCTTGGACAAAAGCACGGTGTACCACTCGTGCACCACGTTGATGAGGCTGGTCGCTTCAAAGATTTTGTCACTGACTTTGCTGGTCGTCTCGTAAAACCAAAAGACGACGACAAAGCTGAAGTTGATCATAAAGATACCGACATCGAGATCCTCCGCGCCCTTCAGCAGGCCGGTAAGGTATTTAAGAAGGAAACCATTTCACACAGCTACCCGCACTGTTGGCGTTGTGACACACCGCTCTTGAACTACGCGACCACGTCGTGGTTTGTGAAAGTGCCTGAGATGAAAGAGGAGCTCATCGCTGCCAATAACACTGTGAAGTGGGTGCCAGAGCATGTTGGTACCAATCGCTTCGGGAAGTGGCTTGAAGGCGCTCGTGATTGGGCTATCTCACGTCAGCGATATTGGGGCGCACCACTTCCAATCTGGCGCAATCCAGAAACAAAGGAAGTGAAGGTCATCGGGTCACTTAAGGACTTGCAGGCGTATGTACCAAAGAGCGGAAACACGTATCTTGTCATGCGTCATGGTGAAGCAGAGAGCAATCTTACGTTTATGGTTCGAAGTGACGTTTCAGTAGAAGACCCACTGACAGAGAAGGGAATCGCCCAGGCGAAAACTTCAGCTGAAAATCTCAAAGAGAAAAAGATTGACCTGATTATTGTGTCGCCGTTTTCTCGAACTCGGCAGACGGCTGAGATTGTCCGCGAGGCACTCGGACTTGCGCCTGAGCAGGTGGTAGTAGATGAGAGAATTCGTGAAATGCACGCTGGCTCTGCGCTTCAGGGAAAGTCCTGGCATGACTATGCCGGAAGCTACGCAAACTTCGAAGCGGAGTACACGACACACATTGCACCCGATGCTGAAAATCGTCGCGATATGCAGGTACGCGTAGGACAGTTCTTGTTTGAAATTGAGCAGACGTACCAGAACAAAAACATTCTCATAATCGGACACAACAGCTCTACCTTCGCGCTCGCGTCAGCTGCGAGTGGTGTGTGTCTTGAAGACGCACATGAATTTAAGAAAGGCTTCTGGCTCGATAATGCCGAAGTGCGAGAGGTGTCATTTACACCATACCCACACAATGATTTCTTCGAGCTCGACTACCACCGCCCATACATTGACGACATAGAACTCTTTGAAGGTGAGGTAAAGCTCGAACGAATTCCTGATGTCTTTGACTGTTGGTTTGAGAGTGGTTCGATGCCGTACGGGCAACATCACTTTATGGGAGAAAATCCTGAAGCCTTCTTGAAGACCTGCTTCCCAGCGAATTTTATCGCTGAAGGTCTCGACCAGACACGAGGTTGGTTCTACTCACTCATTGTGCTCGGTGTGGCGCTTTTCGGGAAGAGTCCATTTGAGAAAGTCATTGTAAATGGTCTGGCGCTCGCTGAAGACGGCAAGAAAATGAGTAAGTCACTGAGCAACTACCCAGACCCAATGGAGCTTGCAAATCGCACCGGCGTAGATGCGATGCGCTTCTATCTGCTCTCATCACCAATTGTAAAAGCGGAAGATCTTAATTTCTCAGAAAAGGAAGTGCTTGAGCTTCAGCGTAAAAATATCGGACGACTTCACAACGTGCTTGCGATGTATGAGATGTTTCACCCCAAGGGTACTTCCAACGACTCCGCCGAAGGGGCGACTGACGGCACGAAGGGAAGTGCAGATTCACAGAATGTTCTCGACCGCTGGATTCTCGCGCGTCTCCAGGAACTCGTGAATGACTCAACCGCAGGCTACAAGGGCTATGAAATGGATAAAGCAGTGCGACCAATTACCGACTTCATCGACGACCTTTCAGTCTGGTACTTGCGACGTAGTCGAGACCGACTAAAGGGCGATGATATGGTCGACAAAGCGCTCGCTCTTGCAACACTTCGCTACACGCTCCGTACGCTCGCGCTTGTGATGGCGCCAGTAATGCCATTCTATGCCGAGTATCTCTGGCAGGCAGTGAAGGAAGATGATGATGCAGAGAGTGTACATCTTGGAAAGTGGCCGGCGTTAGGTGAAGTAGATGAGAATCTTCTTGAAAAAATGTTCCAAACACGCGGGATTATTTCTGCAGCTTTAGAACAGCGAACAAAGGCCGGAATTAAAGTTCGGCAACCGCTCGAAAATCTAAATATTGCAGAAGACTTAGCTGAAGAACTACATGTTCTTATTAAAGATGAGATAAACGTTAAAAAGGTCACTCGAAGCGATAATTGGGCTTTGGATACAAAGCTCACCCCAGAACTCATCGCGGAAGGAAATGTACGTGAGTTGATGCGAGCAGTGCAAGGACGGCGCAAGACCGAAGGTCTTGCGCCACAGGACTCAATTGTCCTCACTGTTTCTACCTCAGAATTTGGTCGCTCTGCTATCGAAGCTAACTATGACATGCTCGTAAAGACCGTCGGTGCTACCGAACTCGTCTTTGCAGAAACAGAAGGTGAGATGGTTGCGACCGATACCGAACAGTTCACCTTTAGCATCAAAAAACTCTAGTGGCCTACCAAACGTACACAACCGAAGCTATCGTCTGCGGTACGTTCAATCGAAATACCGCTGACCGCTCATACCTGCTTTTCACCAGAGAAGCAGGTATGTTGTATGCGGAAGCCAAGAGTGTGCGTGAAGAACGTTCCCGCCAGCGGATGTCGCTCCAAGATTTTTCTTACGTCAGAGTCTCACTTGTGAAAGGGAAGAGCAGTTGGAAAATCGGCAGTATCGAACCGCGAGGAAACTACTTTATGAATGCCATCGATAAGACAGCACGGGGAAGTGTGACGAATATCACGCGGGGCCTGAGACGATTCTACGGCGGGCAGGAGGCCGCGCCAGCACTGTTTGATTATCTGCGTGAAGCGCTTGAGGCAGCTTCTGGCAACATAGCGACGCGCACCGCTTTTGAAAAAATTGTGCTGGCGCGGCTTCTCCTTGAGCTTGGCTATGTCGACGAACGAGTCCTTCCGGGCGTCGTGAAGCAATTGCCAGCTACTTTGGCGACTCAAACTATTGAGGGAAGTGTAGAGACGGCGCTCACTCCGATTATCGACAAAGCTGTTTCTTTGAGCCATCTCTAAGAAGTCGTGGTGCTATACTAGAAACACATGTCTGGCATTAAAGACCAAGAAAGCATCGATGAACTGCGTCAGCGGCTCTATTCGCGTGGACAAGAAGTCTCAGAAGTCGAAAGGCACGATCTCACTGATAGTGAAGTAACCGTCGCGCGCGACTGGCAGGTTGCTGAGCCAAAGGTTGCTGTTTCAGACGACCATGTAGTCATTATTGACCCAATGCCAAAGCATCGATATCGAAAATTCATACTCTTTGGCAGCCTTGGTATCTTTGCTTTCGTCGCGCTCTTTGCAGGATTGTACGTATTTTTGGGTGGGAACAAAATCTCTGGCGAAAATATAAATTTTAATCTCGCCGGTCCGACAACAGTTGGCGGAAGCGATGTGATGTCATTTCAGGCAAGTATCACTAACCAAAATGACGTCGGGGTAGAGAAGGCCGTCTTGGTACTTAAGTATCCATCTGGGACACGTACCGCTTCTGAGCCAGCCAAGAATGTGTACGAAGAGCGAATCAATATTGGTACTCTTACTCCGGGTGAAGTGAAGAATATTCCTATCCAGGTCGGTATCTACGGAAAAGAAAATGAAGAGAAGCAAATTGAAGCCACGTTTGAGTATCGGATTGCAAGCTCTGATGGTACGTTCTATAAAAACGCTGAACCACTTCGCTTTCGCATCACTTCGTCCCCGGTGACATTGCAGGTTTCGTCTATTGGAAAGGTGGCGGCTGGCCAGCCTGTTGAGGTGACACTCACAGCGAAATCTAACTCATCGAAGCCTCTTAAGGATGTCTTGGTGACCGCCTCCTTCCCAAATGGATTTAACTTTAAAGAATCAGATCCACAGCCAATTTATAATCAAAATACTTGGAAGATTGAAGAGCTCTTGCCTGAACAGGTCGCCAAAATTACACTCAAAGGAACTATTAATGGATTAACTGAAGAACGCTTTGCTATAAATTTCAGCGCCGGCCTTGCCGAGACCGACAATCAATACATCGTCGGGTCGACGTTGGCAGAGGCGAGAAGTGAGTTTGCTATCGAGAGTCCTTTCATCGCGGTTGATATTGGTATTAATGGTGACGAAGATCGCGATGTCATTTTGGAGCAGGGAGAAAATGGTCAGGTTGAAGTTACTATCAAAAACACACTAGATGAAACAGTGTATGACATGGTGGTTGAGGTGGTGCCAAACGGTAATGCGCTTCGCCCTGACTTAATCGAAAGTAATGGAGGATTCTACGATTCAAACAAAAATGTTGTCAGATGGGAAACTGCTAATAATCAAGATTTCTCACAGATTCGTCCGGGGACATCGAGAACGGTCAGTTTCAGTATTAGTCCTGCCAATATTAGAACCACAGCAACTTTCGACGTGACAGTGAATGTGTATGCAAGAAGAGTGGCAGAAAGTAGTGCTCAAGAACAGCTTGTGGGTACGGTCACTGCAAAAGCGAGATACTCAGCTTCGATTGCTCTCAACAATCAACTTAATCCAATGAGTGGACCAGTTCCTCCTAAGGTCGGACAGACATCGACGTACCTCGTTACTTTTGTTGCTTCTGCAGGGGGAAATGATGTCACAAACGCGACGATTAACACGTCTCTTCCAGCTTATGTTGAGTGGCTTAATGATTACAGTGGTCCAGGCACTCTTGACTACAACCCGATAAATAAGCAAATTGAATGGAAACCGGGAGATATCAAGGCAAATACCAAGCGAGAGCTCGTCTTCTCGGTCAGTATTTTGCCAAGTATCTCGCAAGTTGGTATGGTACCGGTACTCGTCAACCGGCAAACTATCCGGGCTGTCGATAGATTTACAAATACTCCTCTCATTGGTGATGCAGATCAGATTAATGCCAAACTCTCATCAGAGATGGGTTACCAAGAAACTAGTGGACTCGTAACACAATAAGTATGGAAAATAATGCAGAGAAGATGGAAAAGATTGTTTCGTTGTGTAAACGACGCGGCTTTGTGTTTCAGGGGAGTGAGATCTACGGCGGCCTTAAGGGTACCTGGGACTTCGGTCCGCTTGGTGTGGCACTCAACAACAACATCAAGCGCGAGTGGTGGAAACTGTTTGTGGATGGTCGCGAAGATATGTACGGACTCGATGCGGCGATTCTCATGAATGCCAAAGTCTGGGAAGCGTCAGGGCACGTCGGAGGATTCGTTGATCCGCTTATCGAAGATACGGTAACTGGTGAACGCTACCGTGCTGATCATTTCCTCAAAGATAACGGTATCGACGCTGATGGTTTTTCTCTTGAGCAAATCGATTCTATGATTGTTGAAAAAGGTTTCAAGAGTCCAAAGGGTAATCCACTTTCAAAAGCTCGTACCTTCAACATGATGTTTGAGAGTCGTATTGGTGCGACCGCCGGCCCAGAAGGACAAGTGTATCTTCGTCCAGAAACAGCGCAGGGTATTTTTGTAAACTTCAAAAACGTTCTTGACTCAATGTCGCCGAAAATTCCATTTGGTATCGCGCAGGTAGGGAAGGCGTTCCGTAACGAAATTGCTCCCCGTGAATTTCTCTTCCGTGTACGAGAGTTTGAACAGATGGAGATTGAGTACTTTGTGAAAGAAGAGAATTGGAAAGAAGAGTTTGAGAAGCTTAGGCTTGATATCAAAGCGTGGCATGCTCACCTTGGTCTCAAGGAAGAAAACATCCAAGAGTACGAAGTGCCAGAAAATGACCTCGCACACTACTCGAAGCGGACTATCGACTTTGAATACAACTATCCTGGAAAGGGCTTCGATGAGCTTGCTGGTTTTGCGTACCGTACCAATCACGACTTGAAGGCGCACATGGAAGCGAGCGGTCAGTCACTCGAATACATCGAGCCAGACGGTACGCGTTTTGTGCCGCATGTACTGGAGCCATCATTTGGTGTTGGTCGCGCCTTTACCGCTGTGCTCTGCGAAGCGTACACTGAAGACGAGATGAATGGGGAAGTGCGCACGTACCTTAAGCTTCCGGTACACCTCGCACCATACCGGGCGGCTGTCTCACCACTCTTGAAGAATAAGCCGGAGTTGGTAGTGAAGGCACGTGAAGTATTCACTATGCTCAAGAAGGAATTCGGTAATGTCGCTTGGGATGATAACGGTAATGTAGGGAAGCGGTACCGTCGCCAAGATGAAATCGGAACCCCGTACTGTATCGTGATTGACTTCGATACACTCGGCGAAGAAAATCCAGAACTCGGAGATACAGTCACTGTTCGTCACCGTGATACGGGAGAGCAGGAACGGGTTGCTATTTCAGACCTCATCACTAAACTTCGGTAATTCAAAGGCCCTCGTCGTGACGAGGGCCTTGTTTTTATTCAACGAATGTATCGCCAAGGTAGATTGCTCCTTTGAAGAGCATAATGGCGACAAGGAAAAAAATAAAAATCCTAGCAAGAAGTTGACGGGTAGTCAGCTCGGGCAGGGGTGTTGGTGCGGGTCTTTTACGTGACATGAATCCTCCTCCACGTATGTGTACAGTCCTATTGCTCATGACGGAGGAGAGTTTTGTTTCTTACAAAAAGCCCCCGTCGCTACGCGACGGGGGGGTGAGGTCTTGCTGGCTGAAGTCAAGCGGCCGCGGAATAGTCCGTGGTGTCGTTGGTAGCGAAGCGTTGCTTGAGATCGTCGATCTTGCCGAGTGCGCCGGAAACGACGCGAGCCTTCTTGATCTTGCCGAGTGCGGGCTCGATACCGCCCTGCTTCTTGATCGCGTAGGTGACACCGGCAATGACGGCGGTCGAGACGAGGCTGATAGCGAGGGAAAGAACAATCTTCTTCATAGAAACTCCCATGTTCACTTCCACGGAAATGTGGAAGGGGTATGTTATACCGTCTCTCTATACGCTTGTCAAATAGACTTCTTTCATTCTTTTTTGACTGTGCTACATTTATTCGTATGTCAGAAAAAAAGGCTAAATATATAACTACCACACTTCCGTACGTGAATGCGGATCCACATATTGGTCACGCCCTTGAATTTGTGCAAGCCGACACCCTTGCTCGGTACTGGCGACTCATGGACCATGAGGTCTTTTTCAACACGGGTACTGATGAGCATGGTCAGAAGATTGCTCAAAAGGCAGATGAAGAAGGTCGCGACCGACAAGAATACGTCGACTACTTTGCAGGTCGTTTTAATCTTCTCAAAGAAGGCCTAAACCTTTCTTATGATGCGTTTATTCGAACTTCAAGCGAGTCCCATAAGTTAGCTGCCCAAGAAATCTGGCGCCGCTGTGAAGCGAAAGGCGATATCTACAAAAAGTCATACACGGGCCTCTACTGTGTCGGCTGTGAACTTTTCTATACCGAAAAAGAACTTGATGAAAATCGATGTTGTACCATTCACGGTAAGCCAGTCGAAGAAGTGGAAGAAGAAAACTACTTCTTCAGACTCTCAAACTACCAAGACAAGCTCATCGAGCTTTTGAGTAATGAGTCATCAGTGACACCAGAGTGGCAACGACAGTGGGCGCTTGAATTCGTGAAGGGTGGACTCGAAGACCTCTCCATCTCTCGACAGAAGAGTCGTATGGATTGGGGTGTACCGGTACCGGGAGATGATGGGCACGTGATGTACGTGTGGTTTGACGCACTCACCAATTATATTTCGACACTCGGCTGGCCAGAGGAGGGAGGTGACTTTACGAAGTTCTGGGTTGGGGGTGAGACTCTTCAGCTCGCGGGTAAAGACCAGGTGCGCTTCCAGTCCATCATTTGGCAAGCGATGCTTATGTCTGCTGATATCAAGACTACTGATACTATCTACTATCACGGTTTCATCAACAGTGGGGGACAGAAGATGAGTAAGAGTCTCGGCAATGTAATTTCTCCGTATGAGCTTGTGTCTCGGTATGGTACTGATGCAACTCGCTACATTCTTCTCCGCCACGTGCATCCATTTGATGACTCAGACCTCACCTGGGAAAAGATGGACGAGTACTATACAGCCAATCTCGTAAATGGTCTGGGTAATGTCACAGCACGAATTATGAAGATGGCAGAGACACACCTCGAAACACCTCTTGAGCTCATGGATAGAGTTGGAGGTTTTGAAATTATTGACTTGAATTTCATGGAAGCGATGAATGCTGTTTGGGAACGTATCCAAAAGATGGATGAAATGATTACCGCTAAAGAACCTTTCAAGTTGGTAAAAACAGATAAAGAGGCAGCGGTTAAAATCATCGAAGAGCTACTCGTGCTGTTGCAAAGTATTGGCTGGTCATTGCAAGCGTTTATGCCCGATACTTCAGTCAAAATTCTTGAGGCAGTAAAAGTGAACAAAAAACCCGACAACCTCTTCCCACGCCTCGAAGCATAAGTATGGAAAACTTTCGTGACATCTTGAATATTGCTCGCGAAAATATTCGGAGGAATCCGAGCTTGCAAGGGCGCGGAAGTGAAGAGGTGGCACTTCAATATCTTTCCGGTCTTAAAGACGAAGTAGAAGAAGTGTGTGACGAAATAAAAGAAAACAACCGCGTTCATCTTGAGGACGAACTTTCTGATATCGCTTGGGATTATGCGTGCGTGCTCGCACAGCTTGAGCAGGCGGGGTACATCAACAGTGCTGAGGCAGTAATTGAGCACGGCTTTGCCAAATATTCCGAACGTGCGCCAGCATTTCTTGAGCCATCTGAAGATGCGTGGGACGCCGTCAAAGCCAAGCAGAAAGCCGAATTAAAAGGACGTCATGAAGAACTCTATGGAAATGAAATACATTGATACACATGCGCATTTAAATCTCTCGGCTTTTAACGTGGACGTTGAGGCTGTGGCAAAAGAATGCGCCGACCATGAGGTGGCGGTGATAAATGTCGGCACGAAGGAATCCACGAGCGCAAAAGCAGTTGAGCTATCGGAGCGCCACGACCACTGCTACGCCATTATCGGTCTTCATCCGATTCAGACCGTCCCGGGACATCATGACGAAGAAGAAACTGGTGAAGGCGCCAAAGCTTTTACGAGTAAAGGTGAGTCTTTCAATAAGGCTTTCTACGATGAGCTTGCGAAGCATAAGAAAGTGGTCGGGGTAGGAGAGTGCGGGTTTGATTATTATCATACGACGCCAGATAGCTACGCTATCCAAGAAGAAAATTTCATTGCGCAGATTCAGTTTGCGAATGAACACAATCTGCCACTGATGATTCACACTCGTGGCCCAAAGCCAGGGGAGGAGAGTCCAACGGGCAGGAGTGTATACGCAGATGTGTACGATACTTTAAAGACCTACGCAAAGGTGCCATTCAATGTGCACTTTTATGCCGGTACGGTAGCGGAAGCAGAAAAGTTTTTTGAGCTTGGTGGTACGGTGTCATTCACGGGTGTGATTACCTTTGCGAAGGTCTATGAAGATATTGTAAGAGCCGTACCGTTAGAGCTAATACACGGTGAGACGGATTGTCCGTATGTCGCGCCGGTGCCACACCGCGGTAAGCGAGCAGAACCATGGATGGTACAAGAGGTGTACAAAAAAATCGCGGCTATTCGCGGTGATGATGAAGAGATGGTGCGTGTTCAGCTTCTGGAAAATGCTAAGAAGTTTTACAAGATATAAACGCAGTTGACCGGCCACCGCAGTGGCCGGTCATTA
>JBDLTL010000013.1:0-26351 GCA_039799085.1 Candidatus Parcubacteria bacterium
CAGCATCACTATAATCACCATCAAGGTACGAACGAACGGCGTCGAAGAAATCACTACGAGCATCATCGATGTAATCTTCTGCGTCACCCTGTTCTCCTGCATCATCGATTGAAGAAAGTTCGTCGTCTGCCTCTTCAATTTTGTCGAGTACATCACTCATCAAATCCTTCACATCATCAGCCTCTTCATCATCAGAGTCATCTTCTTCCTCTTCGTCATCCTGATTAGCGGATGCGTCCTTCAGTTTCTGTTCCAGCTGTGCAATCTTGAGAAGCAGCGCAGAGGTAGAGTTATCTGTGCTCGTACTTGGTGGCACCGGTGTTGGTGTTGGAGTACTTGAACCACCAGAAATAAGTTCTGCAAGCTTCGCGCGAGACTTCGCTCCAAAGTATCCAGTTGCTGGAGTAACCCCGTTGGCAATCTGCCACTTCATCACCGCTGCTTGAGTAAGCGCCTTAAACTCAGTTGTTTCCTTCCCCTGTGAACCGACGCCGGTTGTTGCTACTGGATAGCCGTGGCTATTGAGGTACTGCTGAAGACAGCGGACTTCTTCATGCATTACTCCGAGCTGAAGGTCTCGTGTAATAGAACAGGTAGCTGCAGCCGCGCTTTTTGGCATTATAAATAAGAGCGCAGCAAACACTACCGCAGTCGACACTGCCAAAAGAGCAGCGTTTTGTTTCATTCCCTGTGTCATATACTCATAGTATACCAGACTCTTGCGGGCTTTTACGGCTATGGTATTGTCATTTTGGGACAGACAGGGAGAAACCACATGAAAATACTTCGAGTCGACACACAAGCGGCTCGAAATGTACGACGATATTCCATCGTTCGTGCCGTGAGCCGAGGCGGAGACCTCATCATCTCCTCAGCTATTGAAGCCGTCTTCGGTGGCGGGTGGTTCTGGTACATCACTGCTCTCGGAACCGGTGGCATTTTCAATCTCGTCACCGACTACGTAGGTCAGAAATACTGGGTAAATGAATCAAAGACGAAGCGAGCCGGCTTCACACTAAAAGAGACCGGGAGATATGCAGCACTTCGTGCTTTCTACCTGCCGATTGGTCTCGCCTCTCACGCAACTCTCTACCAAATCGTCGGCCTTTCGTTCTTTCTAAGCTCGCTCCTGGTGAGTATCATGCTCTGGGCCATTTCGTACCGAAACACGCGAGGAGTTTTCTCTTCTCATTCGACGAGATGGGTTCCCTGGCCACTGCGCTCGCGAGTAGTACTGCGTCGCAGAGGGGGACGCAAAAGGGTCCGCACGCCATAGGCGAGGCGGACCCTTTTTCAATACAACCCCTACGAACCAGCCTCCTGTTCCATCTTTTTGAGTCGTGTGTAGTAGTCTTTGATTTCTTTGAGATGAGCCCAGGCAATTTTTCCTGTAAGCAACTCATCGCCATTCGTGACATTGGTCTCTGGATCATGAGCGCCATGCTCCATCTCGACACCCAATCCCATCCGAAACTCTTCAAGTGAGACCTGGGTAAAATCAATCCCAATCATAGCGCCGATCCACTGTGCGTCTTCGACAGTAAATTCTTTTTTCATGACCTAATCATACTCCTCCGCTGAAAAAGAAACAGTCCACTACACCTTGCGAACTCCTTCTTCTATCAGAATTTCCTCGGCCACCTCTTCAGCAAGCTGTTCCTCTTCAGTGAGACTGGTCTTTTGCCATTTTCCATAGCCATACCAGATCATGGTGACAATCAAAATGAAAAACTGTGAAATTGGCCCCGCCCACCAAATGCCCTCCACACCAAGCGACGTGTACCGCGAAAGTACAAACGCCAGCGGGAGCTGAATGAGCCACTGCGCAATAAAAGTCAACCAAAGCGCAATCCCCGGGCTTCCTGCCGCACGGAATGCTCCGAGATAAACCATCTCAAGACCAATAAACGAAAACGAAATAGCAGTAATCCGCACAAACGTTACTGCGCGCGCCACCACCTCAACTGATTCGTTATCAATAAAAAATCCAACGATTGGCTTCGCTGCCACATATGCCACAACGCCCGCAAGAGCAAGAGCAACAAAAGAAACTCTCGCTCCTACTCGCACCGCTTCGCGAGCACGCTGTGGTTTTCCAGCGCCGATATTCTGCCCTACGAGAGCCGATACCGCGAGCGAAAGTCCAAGCGCCGGGATAAGCACCACCATCATGACATTAGCACCAACGCCATACGCTGCCACCTCGACAGTACCGTACGCCACGACAAGAACCGTCATAACAACATACCCAAGTGAACGAAACACTTGCTCAGCTGAAGTCGGTGCTCCAAGCCAAAGTAGTCGCTTCATGAATGTAGCATCTATACTAAATTCTCTCGGCACAATCTGCACTCCGTTACTCCCTCGAAAAAGAATCGCCAGTCCTACGACCGCAGCGATACCCTGTGTGATGAACGTTGCAATAGTAGCGCCAACGACTCCCATCTCAGGCACTGGTCCCCAACCGAAGATAAAAAACGGATCGAGAATAGCATTAAGGAGCACTGTGGTACCAACAACGTACAACGGCTTCATCGTATCCCCCACTCCACGCATCAGAGACTGATACGTCATGAAGATGAATGAAAACGGCGTCGTAAAAAATGTTACCCGGATAACCGAAAGTGCCACATCGTAAATCTCCGCCGGCACACCCATGAGTTTTAAAATAACTGGTGAGGCACCATATCCAATAGCACCAAACAGAAGCCCCATGATGATAGCGATAAACATCGACTGCGACGCAGTGTGTGTCACCTCTTCCTTCTTGCCAGCGCCAGCATATTGGGCAACCAGAGTCGAAGCCGCAATCGAGAATCCCATACCAAGTGCAATCGCTAGAAACGACACCGGGAATACGACCGCCATTACAGCCACCGCTTCCCCACCAAGTCGCCCTACCCAAAACGCATCAATCAACTGATATGCAGTCTGCAAAATGTTTGTCAGCACAATCGGCACCGCCAAAAAAATAAGCGCTGACAAAATTGGCCCGTCTACGAGCTTTTTTCTTCGTTCTTCTTGCATAAGGCGTGCAGTATAGCACAGTGTTGAAGTTGCTCTTTTTGCGTGGTACTGTTCGCACAGAAAGGAGTCCTTTATGGCAAATGGAGAACTCTGCAAAATCTGCAGACACCAAGAAACCGACCATCAATACAGTGATAACACTTGCGACCTGTTCGTGAGTGAAGTCAGACACCTCGGCGACTGCCCCATCATCGACTGCGACGGCGACTGTGAAGCATGTATCGCACAAGCAGAAGAAGAGGCGGTTCGCTCCGCAAACCGCCTTAACCACACCTGGTTCCTCGACGGACCCAATCTCGTCATGATGGACATCGGCTCATGAGGCTCGTCCGTCGCCTGCTGCGCAACAGCACTCACCGCGCGCGCATTGAGCACTACTGCGACAATTGCGACAACCTCATCTTTCCGAACGACCTCTACAACGTCACCGTCGAAATTCGCGGACAAGGCAAGACGGCGTGGCTCTTTGTCCGGAAAGAACATGAGCACCCTGCCTGTCCTTACCCAGACGGCGACGAAGGACCCGCCTATTGCACCACCACAGAAACTGTTCATCTCCGACTCGCCGCGTGATACCCTCACGCGGCAGGTTTTTTATTATGAGTACGCTATACTGTACCGAATAAATAATTCAACATATGCATCAAGGAAATTGGAAATGTAGTAGCTGTGGCGGAGCAATAACCGAACTTCCCTTTGTACCCCGAAGTGAAGCAGGACTTACGTGTCGCTCATGCTTCATGAAGTCAAAGGGAGGAAACGCACCCGCCAAAGCGCCGGCCATGTCGGTGGCGGGCGAAGTCCCCGACATTCCTTTTGACGCCGAGCCGGCGGGCGGTCCACAGATGGATGATGGATTCGACTCACTTCCGCCCGCCGGCGACAAACCTCGCATCTCTGGCGACTGGTCTTGTGCCAACTGCGGAGCAGCCATTGCCTCTCTTCCTTTCACTCCACGCGATACAAGCAATTTAAAGTGTCTTGATTGTTTCAAAAGAAGTAAGGGGTAATTACCCAACACAAAAGCCGGCGCTATCGCGCCGGCTTTTGTGTTACGTTACTCAATCGTTTTATTCACCGACATCACCTCAATCCAGGCTCCTGGAATTCCGAAGTGTGGATGACCTTCAAACATCTTTGCGGCAGCTTCGTGCGATTCAGCTTCGATATACGAATACATCATGAGGTCGTTGCGAGCGTCTTGCACGCCCTCTGCTGTCACACGCTTCGGCTTACCTACGCCAACAGTCTCAAGAACTGCGTCTTTGTGAGCTTCAAGCCACGCATTCCACTCACTTTGCATATCGAGCTCTTGTTGCTTTCGCGTCTCTTCTGGTAATTGTATCCACACATCAAGCCCAGTATGTGGCATCTGATAAGTAACTAAGAATTTCATATAGTTGAGTATACCACTCTCCACAAAACACAAAAGAGGCACTTCGTACTTTCACACATCGCTGCCGGACAGGGACTCGAACCCCGATAGATGGCACCAAAAACCATAGTCCTACCATTAGACGATCCGGCAGCGATATGAAAAATGTGATACGAAATACCTCTTTTGTGGCCGAACTTAATCAGCACTTCGGGCGCATTGCGTCAGCAATGCGCCCACTACCTTACCACATTTCGCCTCGCTCCTCCAGTGGTACAATGAGACCATGATTAAGCATGGGACCGTTCACAAAACACCAGCTGATGTAAAAACGATGCTGCTCTCAGATGCCAAAGCAAAAGCGACCTGGGACGACATCACCCCACTCGCCCGCAATGAATGGATATGCTTCATGACCTCAGGCAAACTAGCCGAAACTCGCGTAAAGCGAATTGAGGTCAGTCGTTCCAAACTCTCCCGTGGTGACCGACGACCCTGTTGTTGGCCCGGTTGTCCGCATCGATAAATACAACCCCACTTTGATACTGCTACAATATAGCAGTATGCGTAACACAATTATTTTTCTTGTCTGTATTGTAATCTTGTCGGTTTTTGTCTTTGTCTTCATAAACTCAAACAAGGCACAAGCACCGTCTACACCGACACCACAAGACTCCCTGGAGATCGCCACCTCGAGCACCCCAGAAATAACAACCTCAACAGAAGCAAATCCTTCAGCTGAAAATACCTCCATTGTAGCTCCTTCTCCTGTAAAAACGTTCACAAGCGAATTCATTGCATTTGATTACCCAGAATCTGTGACACTCTATGAATCAAATACAACGGAAGTACTTGCGGCATTAAAGCAATCTGACCGCTCTCTCCCACTCAAAGTATATCTAAGGACTACAAAGGAATCCTCTTTTGAATCATACGTGAATGAAACGAAGGCAGCATTTGAAGCTCACGTAACATCTTCATACCCTGACTTCAAGAATGAACCAGGATCTGAGTACTCCTATGAAGAAAAAGTATTTTCATACTCCTTTGAGGCAAAAACTTTTGGTGGATTGCCTGTACTTATTCACGAAAGAAACTTCGAAGGAATGGCTGGCGACATACAAGAGGCGCATGTTTGGATAGGCGATGGCAAAATCATAAAGTTCTCAAGCGAAAGCTTCCAGGGCTTTGAAAGTATCGTTGCTTCAGTCAGAAAACCATAAGAAAAAAGTCCCACAGGGGACTTTTTTCTTTATCGCGCTTCATATGAAGCACGAATGAAAGCGGTGAAAATAGGATGAGGCGCAAGTGGACGAGCTTGAAGTTCTGGATGAAACTGTACCCCAAGGAAAAATGGATGGACCGTTTGTGGAAGCTCAGCAATTTCCATGAGCATACCATCTGGCGACGTGCCACTGAAGACAAGGCCGGCTTTTTCAAGCTGTGGTACATACTCATTATTTACTTCATAGCGGTGGCGATGTCGCTCGATGATAGTCGAGGTTTTGTACGCCTTTGCTGCTACACTCCCCTTCTTAAGCAGAGCCTCATACTGCCCAAGGCGCATAGTGCCACCCATATTCTTGTTCGCGATTTTCTCCCGCTGTTCTTCCATGACACCGACGACGAGATGTTTTGCTTTTGGGTTTATTTCCTCAGTCGAGACATCTGCGAGCTTGCAGACATTTTTCGCATACTCAAGTACAGCAAGTTGCATACCGTAGCAAATACCAAAGTACGGAATCTTCTGCTTGCGCGCATACTCGATAACATTGAGCTTCCCTTCGATACCAGTTGAACCAAATCCACCCGGGACGAGAATACCGTCGTACTTCTTGAGTTCCTTTAGCTTTTCTTTATTAGTAAAATCATGTGACGAAAGGTAGGTAATCTCTGGTGTGAGATTGAGTGCGTACGCAGAGTACTTGATAGACTCAAGAACCGAAATGTAGACGTCAGAAAGGACAAAGTCCCCGGAAGTGAAGTACTTCCCAACCACCGCAATCTTCACCGTATCGGCGCCACTCTTTGAACGAGCTACAAACTTTTTCCAGGCAGACAAATCTGCGTTTTTTGCTTTGATACCGAGCTGCTCACAAAGACGGAGCGAAAGCTTATCATTCTCATAGTTCAGTGGAATATCGTAGATACTCTTCACATCAGGCGCCGAGATGACATTCTCCGCTCGCACGTTACAAAACGTCGCAATTTTTTCTTTACGTTTTTGATCTACTGCGACCGGACTACGCGCCACAATAATGTCTGCAAACACTCCCGCACTATTGAGCGTCCGCACTGCTGTTTGGGTTGGCTTGGTCTTCATCTCTCCAATCGAGCCTGGTACCGGAAGATAACTCACCATCACCACCGCCACATCATCAGGGAGTTCTGTCTTCATCATACGCACCGCTTCAAGAAAGAGAACGTTTTGGTACTCGCCCACCGTCCCACCGATTTCGATAAGTGTTACGTCTGCCCCGGCTTCTTTTTGCGCCTTCTTGATACGAGAAATGACTTCAAGCGGAATGTCTGGTACCACCTCTACGTTACGCCCCTTGTACTCGAGATTGCGCTCTTTCTGAATTACCGAAAGGTACACGCTTCCCGTTGTCATGTAATTGAGCGATGGCAAGTCCTTATTTAAAAAGCGCTCATAGTTACCCATGTCCTGGTCGGTCTCAAGTCCGTCCTTGAGCACAAAGGTCTCACCGTGCTCGGTTGGGTTCATCGTACCCGCATCAACGTTGATGTACGGGTCGATTTTGATAGCGGTGACATTGAGTCCACGCGCACTCATGAGCAGTGCGATTGAAGATGAGGTCACTCCCTTTCCTACTCCACTCATCACCCCACCCACAACAAAGATGTACTTAGGCGTCGAAGAGGTTTTTGACGCTTTAGTTTTTGTAGCCATATGAAGTATGTGAGATTAGGTTTTTAAGTGGCGAGCAATCGCGAGTGTACTTGAGACAAGTCCCAGCACCACACCGATTCCGACAAGTACGAGGAAAATATATCCGAAGTTTTCTCCATAGTACGTGAGGAGATTGAACTCAAAGAACGCCTCAGTCCGTGGACCAAGCCAGACCATGATTGGATAGAAAATAATGAGCGCAAGAATACCAGCCAAGAATCCATACATGAATCCCTGAAGCATGAATGGCCCGCGAATGAACATATTGCTCGCACCCACAAGACGCATGATGGCAATTTCTTCTCGAGCAGTGTAGATAGCAAGGCGGATAGTATTGAAGGTGATGAGTACTGATGCAACGAGAAGTACAATCATTACTATGAAGCTCGCCTTTTCCGTTGCATTGATGACTGAGGTGAGACGGTCGATAGACTCTTTGTTATCGAGGTAGTTTACCTTGTCGATGACTGGCACCTGTGGTTGCTCATTTGCTTTCTGCTCTTCCAAAAATGCAGAGATTTTTTCGTACTGAGTGGTGTCTTTGGCTTGGACAGCAAGATTGGCACCAAGCGGATTTTCATTGAGTTCCTCAAGAGCTTGCATGGCTACCTCATCGTTCTGATTCTTCATGCGGTACTCTTCGAGCGCTTCTTCACGCGAAGTGAGCTTCACAAACTCAACTTCCGGCATAGTCTCAAGCGCTGTTTGGAGACGGTCGATTTCTGCTTGTGGAGCCTCGGGGACAAAGTAGACATTGATGTCAACTTTTGATTGAAGCGCGTTGAGAGATGTGGTGAGCAACTGATCAAGGAACATCGTAGCTCCAATCACAAAGAGCGCTACTGTGAGCGCAAAAATAGACGCAAGCGAAACATACGCATTACGCCAAAAACCGACAAATCCCGCCCTCACCACTCTACGAATACCAGTCATCATATACAGAGATTATAGTACGTACTTACCCTTCGAGTCATCCCGAACTATCCGACCTCCGTCCATCGTAATCACACGACGTTCGATTTCATCAATCACACCTTTGTTGTGAGTGGTCATAATCACGGTCGTGCCAAGCTCATTAATCTTGCGGAGAATCTGTACGATTTCGTACGTCGCAATTGGGTCGAGATTTCCAGTCGGTTCGTCCGCGATAATGATATCTGGCTGATTGACGATCGCTCGCGCAATAGCAACACGCTGCTTCTCTCCACCAGAAAGTTCATTAGGGAAATTCCACACCTTATCATCAAGGTCTACAAGCGCGAGCGCCTGTGGTACGTTCTCTGCGATTTCTGCGTCAGTGCGGCCATTGGCTTCCATGGCAAACGCGACGTTTTCGTACGCGGTCTTATTAGGGAGAAGCTTGAAATCCTGGAAGACAGTACCAATCTTGCGACGATAGTGTGGCAGCTTAGTGCGAGGAATCTGATGCACATCAAGTGACTCAAAGAACACCTGTCCTTGTGATGGCTTATCTTCTGCAATGATCATCTTGAGGAGTGTAGTCTTACCAGCACCTGAATGTCCAACAATTGAAACAAACTCGCGAGGGGCTACCTGAAAGGTTACTTCTTGCAAAGCTGCAGAACGCCCATCGTTGTAGATCTTCGATACATTATCAAAATAAATCATAGATAGTTCTAGTATATCACGCTACGGAAGCGGGTGCTCGGCATTAATAAACGGTTCAATATCACCTCCAAGAACGGCTTCGATATTACGAACCTCGACATTGGTTCTATGGTCTTTAACAAGTTGATACGGATGAAGAACATATGAGCGAATTTGACTCCCCCACTCGATTTTGAGCGTCTTCTCAACCGAAAGACCCTGGAGTTCACGCTGTCGATTAGCTTCTTCAAACGCAAAAACCTTTCCCGCAAGAAGTTTGAGGCCGCGTTCGCGGTTTTGTTGCTGCGATCGTTCGGTGGAAGCATTGACGGAAATGTTTGTTGGCTTGTGTACAATGCGCACTGCCGTCTCACGTTTATTAACGTTTTGTCCACCAGCTCCACCAGAACGAGCAAAGGAAATTTCCAAATCATCTTCTTTGAGCGCCACGGCAGTCACATCCTCAATCTCTGGAGAAACCTCAACAAGAACGAAAGACGTTTGCCGTTTACCATTTGAATTAAATGGAGAAATCCGCACCAAACGATGGACTCCTGATTCTTTTTGAAGTGTTCCGTACGCGCCCTTTCCCTGTACTTCGAAGGTAATGTTGCGATACCCACCGTGGTCATTCTCATTATCATCAACCACCACCATTCCCCATCCGCGACTCTCCGCATATCGACGATACATATCGACAAGCATCCGCGCAAAGTCTTCTGCATCGTCACCACCGGCGCCGGCAACAACAGTAAAGACAGCATCATTCTTATCGTACTTGCCGGCGCCGGACGCAGCATCCCTAAGCTCCTGAAGCTCCTTTATCATTGCCTGCGCCGCTTTTGGATCACTCCAAAAAGTCGGCTCGAGCATAGCTGCTTCGATTTCGGTAATTCGTGACTGGGTGTCTGACATGGTGAGAGTATAACAAAAGAAAAAGCCGCGCGCTTTCGGCGCGCGGTTTATACATAACTACTGAAGCAAAATCTGTCCATTTTGACCAAACATCATTCCGCTTCCGATAAGCTTGAAATCCCGACCTCCCTGTGTAAGCAAATGGAGGTCAGAGCAAAGCATATCAAAGCGTCGCTTAACTTCTTCAGGCAATTCGTCAAAACGTGGTGTCGCCATGCCTGCAATATCCTGAACCGGCGTGCGCTTACCATCAAGCCGACCAAAATGTACCGTACCGAGGTTCCAGACCGCCATCATCCGCTCTTCTTCTGTAGTGTACTTGGAGCGATTAAGCTGTTGAAATCCAATTGTCGTCGAGCCGATTTTCCTAATAGTATCTCCCTCTGTCGTCAGCAGAAATTCGAGGAGTGAGACAACGCCATGCAACTGGCGTTGTCTGAAAAATTCGATAGCTAAAGCTACTGATTTAAGGTCCATGCATACCCCCATCTGTTCACGTTCTTCAAACACCCTACACCAGAATTCTCAAGATGCAAGAAAAAGCCCGGCGCCGTAGGCGCCGGGCTTTTTCTTTAACTGAGCCAATGTCCGGGATTGGTCACGAGTTACTAAGTAAAATTTTCGCAAGCTCAGTTTTACTAAGTACTCTCGACCCCGCCTCACTCGTTCGCAAACTCACATCGTTGCGGCTTTCAATCCCGGACGCAAAGTGCGCAGGCACTTTGCTACATTGCCTCCTCAAGATAAAACACCCTTGCGGGTGTTTTATCTTTCTGAGCCAATGTCCGGGATTGAACCGGAGACCTCGTCCTTACCATGGACGCGCTCTACCGACTGAGCTACATTGGCGAACGAGAGGCAAAGCGTTTAGCGCTTTGCATTTCTGAGAAAAATTTCGTGACAGAGCTTGCTCGGACACGGAATGTTTTGGAAGAAATGAAATGTGGCGTGCCACATTTTGTTCGAGTGCCGACAATGAAAGCTACGCTTACAATGGCATATTACGCCACCACATACGCACTTACAATACCGCACCCTGAAGTACAAACGGGTGACCAGCCGAGCACGGCCGCAAGACAGTTTTAATCCTGGAAACGCGCGAACGCTGACGTTTGTTCGGAACTAAGCTGGTCACCCTTACCCACCAAGACGAAGAGGTGAAAGTTCGTCGTTTTGATAAGCCGCCACAGCATACCAAATCAATCCTGATTTTTCCAGTTACTCAAACTAACTAAAAGTACAGCAACGATAGCTCCACTGAGATTGAAGATAAGATCAAGCATCGCGTTTTCGTAACCCCCTACCCCATTACGTTCAATAGTCACGGCAATCAAGAACTCCATAATCTCATTAAGTGCACTGACTCCTACCGAAATCAAAACAGCAGAGGACGTTAACAAAAATGCACGAGTTGTCACTGAGAATTTTGTGTGCAAGAGATGATGCGCCATCACTGCCACAACACCGTACAGGTACATATGCACCACTTGGTCATACTTGAGGATGTAGAAGTCTCCTCCTAAGTCGAGAAATGGATAAATTCGGTATCCAAACAGCACACCTCCATCGATAGTAACTGCTCCCCCGAGAACATGCATGAGCCCCCAAATAGAAAGTAGCCACAGCTGCCAAACCGGGAACTCTGTCTTGTGTGCTGTAAGGAGCGTCCCACCGATAATAAGAACGATTACCGCTACATAAATAACGAACTCGAAGTTAAGGTCTTGGAGAAAGTATGCACCTCCCCAAAAAAGGTACGTGGCGTTGAATATCCAGAGCGCCCATGATGAATGTTCTTTCATGTAAAAAGTATATCATCGCAGAACAAAAAACCACCTCTATTGAGGCAGTTTTTTATTGCGCGAGTGAAGGGACTCGAACCCTCGGCCTTCCGCGTGACAGGCGGACGCTCTAACCAGCTGAGCTACACCCGCAAGGTGTACAGACTTACTAAGTCGTGTCGGGCATTATACATGATTCTAAAAAAAATCAAAGTATTTATCTTCCATAATAAAAGCGCCCACAAAGGCGCTCTTATATTGTGTCGATGGGAGGATTTGAACCTCCGACCCCAGCTTTATGAGTGCTGTGCTCTAACCAACTGAGCTACACCGACAATAGGGTTGCGCTAGAGTACTATATTTTGCGCAACCATTCAAGACTACCGATTTAGGTTTGAAAGAATCGCTTCGGCTTTTTGAATATCTTCTGGATAACCGATTGGAATCCAGAGATGCTGCTCTACCACAGCAATTGGGTAATCCTTGGCATACTCTGCAATTACATCCGTGAGGTAGTACTCACCATTCTTTTCATGCTTCAGCTCATATTCAAAGATATGAGTGTCGAGCACCATGACGCCAGTTGAAGCCAAGTTTGATGGTGGATGCTCTGGCTTTTCAATCATCTCTGCGAGCGTACCATCAGGATGACGCACCACAATACCGAATCGTTCGGGATTTTCGGTGGTAAGGGTAAGCATGGAGCGTGTGTAAGAAGTCGCCCGCGCAATATCATTTGGACCATGGAGGTCGTCAGCAAACATAAAAAGGAAACGTCCGCGGAGCAGGTTCTTGCAGAGCCAGAGCGCGTGTGCTGTTCCCTTCTGTTCTTCTTGTGTCACGTACGTCACTTTGCGACCATAAAATTCATCGCCACAGTGCGCCTTGATTTGGTCTTCAAGATATCCAGTCACAATAATAAGCTCATCAACCGCGCTTGGAAGTGAGCTCACGATATGATCAAGAAGAGACTTTCCCGCCACCTGAACGAGTGGTTTCGGGAGATTATCGGTAAGTGGACGAAGACGGGTGCCTTTGCCGGCAGCCAAAATGACGCATTGCATATGAGGCACAGTATACCAAAAACACAAAAGCCCGCGAGCTGGTGCCCAATTTTCAAGGAGACTTTAGTCGACTATGAAAATGGAAATACTCCTGGGGTGCTCGCGGGCTTTTGTCCTATGCTGTTGCGGGTTCCGGAATCGAACCGGAGTCTGGAGGTTATGAGCCTCCCGAGGTACCTCTCCTCTAACCCGCTATATACCGAAAATTCAGTGCGTGAAATATACACTTAAAAATGCGATTTGGCAAATTTACATGCCAAGCTCTCCAAAGACACGACGATAACGATTGATAGTTTCTTCTGCAATTCGCTTCGTGAGGACGAAGTCAGCGCCCTCGTGAGCGATACGATTACGAACTTTGTGTGCTTCCCAAGCATCATTAAGTGAACTTAGTTGCATTGGTGAAATATCCTTAAGCCGTTCACCGAGTGAAGCGCCTGTAAAGCCTTTTTGTTGGAGTAAGTCATCAAGGATAATGTCAGCCTCGATGATGGCAAGCTTCCAGTCATTTGGATTCTCCGAATCAATGTGCATCAAGACGTCGTCTAGTCGACTATTCTTTTTGATACCACGATACATTTCGTCATAGAGTGCCTCAGCATCACGAAGTTCCTTGTCACCTAGTGCATAGTACTGCCAACGGCGGGTTGAAGCGTACGCATAGAGAACGAGCATTGTAGCTGAAACAATAAATGAAAGAAATGCAAAAATTGTCCAAAGGATGCTGAGGAAATTGAAAAATCCATTAACACTAAGAAGTGCAGAGGTGGTTTCGTTACCTCCGAGGATATGCAAAATGACACCAAAGATATCAAAACCAATCCCGACTGGTGCTTGGTCGGTAGTACTAACAGTCGCTGATGCGATGTATTGGTAATCTTCAGGTTGCATGAGGCTTTAGAGCCGCTCGTCGTAGATTTTCTTTCCGATACTGAAAAGACGAGCGTCACCACCAAGTGGTGCTATATATTGTACCCCAACTGGAAGCGCCATTCCTTCTCGGTCAACAGTCCCCATCGGAAACGAGAGGGCTGGAACACCAGCGAGATTGACCGGTACGGTAAAAATATCTTGACTATACATCGCAAGTGGATCTTCCTGTTCGCCGATTTTAAAAGCAGGGGTTGGTGCCGTCGGAGTAAGAATGATGTCAGCGGTTTTGAAAACTTCTTCAAGTTCTTGGCGCATTTTGCGGCGGACAAGTTCTGCTTTGCCGTAGTAGGCATCGTAGTAGCCCGAAGAGAGCACGTGCGTACCAAGCAAAATGCGCCGCTTCACCTCTGCTCCAAATCCTTCGGCTCGTGACTTCTCATACACCTCAAGGAGATTCTCCCCTTCTGCAGAATAGCCGTAGCGAATACCATCGAAACGAGCGAGATTTGAAGATACTTCTGCTGGCATCACGATGTAATATGCAGCGAGACCTTTCTCAAAGAGTGGCAGGTCGATATCGACGATAGTGTGCCCTTCTGACTTGAGAAGCTCAAGGTGTTTTTCAAACGCTTCGAGAACATCAGCATCGACACCACTCTTCATAAAGTCTCGCGGTACGCCGAAAGTGTACGTCGCTTTTTCTGGGACTTCCGGGTATGTATCCGGTGCAATAGTGGTCGCATCGTGTTCGTCGAGTCCGGCCATAATCTGATGCACGAGTTCGGCGTCAGCAACGGTATTAGTCATCGGACCAGCCTGGTCGAGACTTGAACCCATCGCAATGAGTCCGTAGCGAGATACCGCTCCATAGGTAGGCTTGTAGCCCACAAGACCACAGTAGCTCGCCGGCTGACGAATCGAACCACCAGTGTCAGTACCGATAGCAACCGGTACCGCACCCATCGCAACTGCGGCAGCAGAGCCACCTGAAGAACCTCCCGGTACACGAGCAAGGTCAAGAGGATTCTTGGTCACGCCAAAGGCTGAGTTTTCGGTTGAGCCACCCATCGCAAACTCGTCCATGTTGGTACCACCAATGAAAATTGCTCCAGCATCGCGAAGTCGCTTTATGATAGTTGCGTCATACGTCGCTGTGTAATTTTCGAGCATCTTTGAAGACGCTGTCGCCCGCTTCCCCTTGATGAGAATGTTGTGCTTGATAGCAACCGGGATGCCAAGAAGCGGCGGCAGGTCGCCTCCATTCTTGTATCTCTCTGTGGCGACTGCCGCCGCATCCTTCGCATCTTCATATATATCAAGAAATGCATTGATGTCGCCATTCTTTTCAGCAATCACCTTCAGTGATTCTTCAACCGCCTTTGTTGGAGTGTATGTGCCAGCAAGAAATGCGGCTTTGAGTTTTGAGATGGTATCCATACTATTCATCGATTGAAAGAATCTTCTTAACCTTCAGGAAACGTCCACTGCTGTGTGGCATCTGCGCAATCATGTCGGCAGTGTACTCATCTTCTCCGTTGGTGACCCCATCTTTTCGGAAGACATTGTACCGAGCACCTACCTGAGGATCAGCCTGCTCACCAGCAATATCCGATATCGCACTGACATACGACATAATAGAGGAAAGTTCGGTTTCTAGTTTTTCAAGCTCTGGCTCAGTGACCGCAATGCGGGAGAGCGACGCCAAATGAGCGATATCTTCACGTTTCATGGGCGCATCATACCACGAACTGGCTACTTTTGAAGGAGCGCAGAAAATGCAGACTCGCTGAGAATAGTGACCCCAAGTTGCGCTGCATCATCAGCCTTACTCCCTGGCTCTACCCCGACGACGACATAATCTGTTTTCTTGGAAACACTGCCAGATACCTTTCCACCACGTTTCTGAATTTCTTCTTTGGCTTCATCTCGCGAGTACCCAGAAAGCGTACCTGTAAGCACAAAGGTCTTCCCTTCAAGTGTCGCTGACACAGCCTGTTCTATCTCTGGAGTGACATACCGTAATAGTTCGTCCACCATGTGAAGGTGTCGCTCGTCTTGAAACCACTCACAAATCGCTTCTGCAACAACTTCTCCAATTCCATAGAGCGAGGCAATATCTTCTACTGAAGCTTTTTTCAGAGCCGCTACTGTGCCGAATCGATCTGCAAGCAGACGGGCTGTTTCTTCACCCACACCATCTATTGAAAGGCCTACTAAAAAACGATGCAGCGGAACTGTTTTGACTGCGTTGATGGCAGCAATAATATTAGAAGCGGAAGTGTCTTTAAAGCCGGGTAAATCTTTGATATCGCCGGCAGTCAAGGTAAATAAATCTGCATGCGTGGAAATGAGCCCATTATCCAAAAACGCATCTATAATCTTTGGGCCAACACCGTCGATATTCATCGCGGTCTTACCGACAAAGTAGTACAGGCGCTGGCGGTGGAGCACTCCCGAATCACGAGACACACAACGATACGCCGCCTCACCAGGGATTCGCTCAATCGCACCATCTCCCCCACATTCCGCGACATGGGTTGGAAATTTGTATGGTTTGGTTTTAGCTGGGCGCAAACTTTCAATTACCGAAACGATTTCCGGGATAATGTCTCCTGCCTTACGGAGAATAATTGTATCGCCGATTCGCACATCGAGACGATTAATATTGTCTTCGTTATGGAGAGTTGCTCGTGAGACGGTTGAGCCGTCAATTCGAACCGGGCGAAGGTGAGCCACCGGCGTAATAACCCCTGTACGTCCAACTTGAAGTTGAATGTCTTCAACAACAGTCGTTGCTTCTACTGCTGGGAATTTGTATGCGACACCAAATCGCGGTGCCTTGGCGGTATAGCCAAGCACTTTTTGAAGTGATACTTCATTTACCTTTATCACCACTCCGTCGATGCCGTGCACGAGTGACTCTCGATTCTCTTTCCATTCATCATAGAAAGCCTGAACCACACCAATCGATTTGCAGAGTTTTGTGTTGTCGTCAGTTGGTAATCCAAGCGACTTTAAAAATTTCAGTTCTTCCCACTGAGAATCTGGAGTGGTAAGTCCCGTATTATGTACATCAAGTAAATCAAGGTCGTAGACGGTAAGAGAGAGGTTACGGCGGCGAGCAACCTCTGGGTCAAGCTGACGAAGCGAACCAGCAGCGGCATTACGCGGGTTTGCAAACAACGCTTCGCCCGCCGCCGCACGCTCTTCATTAATGCGCTCCAGCTCCTTGTCCGCCAGCCACACTTCCCCAACACAGATGAGACTGACGGGCTGCTTCAGCGTATGTGGAAGACTTTTAATGGTCTTTGCAGTATGTGTCACATCTTCACCAATTTCACCGTTGCCACGAGTGGCCGCACGCACAAGAACTCCATTCTTATATTCAATAACCAACTTCAGTCCATCTATCTTGTGTTCACAAACAAACGTTGGCGTTTCTTTTACATCTGCATCCTTAAGGAGGCGCGCTACGCGCACCTCCCACTCACAAAGCTCCCCCTCATCAAACACATTATCAAATGACCACTGTCGCACTTTGTGTGTCACTTTTGAAAATGCTTCGTTTGTCGCCCCTCCAACAGCGCTCGCAACCTTGCTGACACTTCCCTCAACCAAAAGCTCAAGCTTTTGCAACTCTTCAATAAGCGCATCATACGCCTCATCGCTAATCTCCGGAGCATCCTCCTCGTGATATCGCTTCTGATGATACGCGACGGTCTTGCGCAATTGCGAAAGTCGCTTCTTTTCCTCGACCATAGACATGGGAGTATAGTACTACGTTATGTCGTTTTTGAAATCTTGCTAGAATTGGAGAAGCACTTCACGCTGGATGACACCATAGTCACCGACATCACTGCACGGTTTGTTATACCCACGGACAGAAAGCACTGTACAACGGTTGCCGTTCTCACAAGTTTTTGTACTACCATCTGGATATCCTGGCACGTGAGTAGTCATATTATTAATTACCATATCTGCACCACTACTTTGCCACGTTGAAGATGCCACCAGTGTCGTGATTTGCGAGCAGCGCTGATTTCCTGTCCAAGTAATTTGATAGTCATAGACAAATGCCTCACCACTACCAGAAGTGATATCGCCATCAGGAATCTTGTAACTTCTATCAACATTTGAAGAAGTCAAACTAACAGTAAAAGCTCTTCCGAAACAACTACCAGAAATAGGATCACCTTCTTCCATATCAGCAGCCTCAATTCGTCTTATGTATCGAGCACACTCCATGCCTGCATTGGCCGCATGAAACGCAATCTCAGAATCTTTTGCGTTTGTGGAAAGACGAACTTGTTTCAATGACAAATCGAGAAGTGCCACTCCAATCGAAACCACTACGCCGACGACAATTAGCGTTAGGAGTAGTGCGAAACCGTTCTGCTTTTCTTTAATTATCTCCATATATATTGAATAGTCTACTCTCTACGACAACAGACTGATCTTCTTGAATTGAACCGGAGCGCCACAAAACTGTGGAGATAACTTTTATTTCATCTGCATTCACTCGCTCAAAAGTAATGTGCCGGATAAATTTTGTCTCCTCACCACCACTTGAGGTATGCGTAAAACGGGAGCGCTGATTGCTACCGGTTCGGTACAATTTACAGCTAGCTATATCGGAGCAATTTGTAACATCGATATCACTAAGATTAAATGAACCATCCGAACTTTTAATACTAAGGCCACAGCGTTCAATGGTTGAATTACCAATCACTGTATAGCAATTTCTATAAGCGCCGACAGGGTTGCTAAAATTAGCCCACGGTGTCTTCTCTGGACTACCGTCAGCTGCTAAAAACGACCTCACCAATAAGTCGTCTCTCGCCTTTTGAGCAAGCTCTACACCCTCTTGCGCCAAGAAGAAGGCGGTTACTTGTTCACTAGAGAAACTCGAGCTCTTAGCTGACTGAGACGAAATGGCAATAGGGCCAGTGATGATGAGCAGTAAAATTGTAATCGCTACAAGCGTCTCAACAAGACTAAAACCTGATTGTGTAGAAGGTGATTTCATAGGTCCAAGACGCGCTGTGATACCGTCGTCTGTAAGTAATACGTTTCTGGAGAAGTAGCAGACTCAGAGGCCTCGATGTAAATTGTAACAGAAGCCTGATCTTCATCCGGCTGGCCCGACGATCTACGCAACGGCACTGATCCTACCACATTGAAATACATATTTTTAATGTACACACCAGTTGATGCCGTTATCGATTCTGATTCTCGCCCAACCTTACGATAGATTTGTCCATCGGAAGCCGTGTAGTACATGATTCGTTCCTTTGTATCACTAATGCTGTTGCCTCCTTCTTTGAAAGCAAGGCCATGATAGTTGCCAGTCTTCCCGTTGGGACAATCACTGCGCCAAATACCAAGAGTATCGAGGTCGTACGTAGGAGAAAAAATCCCAGAAGCACTGTTTTCTGATGCACAATAGTAGTGTGTACCAGTGCGAATTTCGCGTGTCATACTATCAAGTGCAAATGAGAGATTGGTCATAATCGCCTGCTCTTTTCGCAGCTGATCATTTGACGCAACAAGCATTAGGAGCGCACCTACGGAGATTGTAATAACAACAGCGAAAACTGCGAGAGCCACAATCATCTCCACAAGGGTAAATCCAGACTGTTTTTGTTGAAATAATTTCATACTATTCTGGATCTGGTTTTACGATAATCTGACCGGTCCTAGTTACCTCAACAGTTCTGACATCTGCCGTATCTGTTCGGCCAATATCAATTTCTACCTTCTCAGCTGAAATTTTTTCATTAGCTTCCGAGTAGAAGAGAGCATCAAAATCAGGCCGTTCAAAAACTATGGAAAGTTGCCCCTCGCCCACAACAGCACCATCCGCCCTGATTTCTCTGATTTCAAAACGACTACCCAGTGTTCCAGGTTGGCCGAATACTTCCGTTGTGTTAAAAAAATAATCGGAGTTTGTATCTCTAAAGGTTTGATACAAGGGGCTACTTGTATCAAAGTAGACACCAATCCGAGCTCGATGCGAGGAAGCATTAGTACCACCGCCACCAACCGCACTTACTGCATTAAGCTGGGCTTCTCTAATTACAAATGCGACATCATACGCCTGTCCACGCAAGAGCACGGCACCGTTAAAAGAATCTTGTCGTACGATAATCGCTGCCGACACGAGCACCATAACAGCAATACTCACCATGAGTTCAATGAGGCCAAATCCGGCATCTGCATGCTTATGTGGAAGGCCTCTAGAATGTGAAGAGTGAGAGAACATCAAAGTGTGTATAGTATACCAAGAGACAACCGGCGATGAGAAATGGCGCAAACGGTACGACGCTTTTAATTGTAAGCCTCGGAGTAGCGAAACGTAAGTACAGTTTTCCCCTTTCAATCTTGGCCAGACCTATTAAAAGCAGACTAATGAACGCCCCGATCCAAAAGGAGTACACAATCATTGAAAATACGAAGCTGCCTCCAACAAATAACCCGAGCGGAAATGCAAGTTTTACATCACCAAATCCAATCCAACGACCACGGGAGACAAACCACAGGAGAAAAAGAAATCCTGTCCCAGCAAATGCGCCGAGTACTGTATTCAGCACCATAGGCAAACTCTCTTGATTTTGTGCATACACATAAACTAACCAACCAATTGAAAGTCCCGACAACGCAATAGTGAGTCTGTCTGGAATAATAAAGTGCCTGATGTCATACACAACAACAACCATCAGTACCGAGATGAACGCAAGTGCATATAGCAGTTCAGCAAGCGTATCAGTAGTCACATAAGCGGCGAGAAACAAAAGTGCCGTACCAAGCTCCACTAGAAAATACCGCACCGGGATGTACGAGCCACACTGACGACACCTCCCTCTCAAGAAAAGGTACGAAACGAGCGGGATGAGATCTAAAGCTCGCAGATTTTTTCCACACGAAAGACAGTGTGAATTTCCAGAAAGAGATTTTCCGGTATGAAGTCGGTAAATAACGACATTGAGGAAACTTCCAATAATAAGCCCTAGAATGCCAATGTACACAAAGTGGTACCACAGTGGTAACGCAGAGATGGTAAACATGAGAGTACAATAGCACGCACTCAGATACACAAAAAGCCGGCATGGCCGGCTTTTTGTGTATGTACCTGTACCTTAAATTAGTTACAAGTGTAGTCACTTCCCTCTGCGATCGTTGCTGCTGCGTATTCTCCCGAACCACCTGTTGAGTCAACACAGTAGTATTCACCGGTACTAAGAAGTGTTTCAACTCCCCATCCAGCAGCATCATCAGCACAGTCTCCAGCCGCAGCTGTAAAGGCATTAGTCACTGTGGCATCAGCACAGACAGCGGCGTAGTCCCCAGCATTGTCATAGACAATTTCCGCCTGTGCTCGAATGTTGTTAACGCTTGATTTCTTGGCTGCATTAGCACCCTTATCTCGAGCACTGTTGAGCGACGCGAGCACCACGGCCGCGAGCATACCAATGATGGCGATAACGACGAGGAGTTCAATGAGTGTGAAGCCTCGTGAATGTTTCTTCATAAAATACGTTGTATTATTGGCTAATAGTATATGAGCTGTACAACCCATGGATACCTAGGTTCCACATTTGTGGATACTCTTAATTATACGGGAGATTGGAAAACTTGATTCTAATAGTGTGGAAAACAAAAAACCACCACAATGTGATGGTTTTGTTTTCTGCAGAGACTATGGACAGACGGTCGCCGTTGCCCCGAAGGCTGTTCCGACCACACCTGTATTAATTTCAGCCACACCCGTGCTATCCACACAGTAATAATCAGTTGGAGTTGATACGAGCTGTGCTGCCATAGCCCACGCAGTTGCTGAGCTATTACAATCAGCATCTGTTGCAGTGCCTCCATTTGTGCTATTTGCAGCAGCAAAATTTGCAGCAATACCCCCAGCTGCAGTACACACGTTAGTATAGCTGTCTGGCGTCTGATTATCATAAAAAATCTCTGCCTGCGCTCGAGCATTATTTATAGACGATTTTATAGAAGCATCTGCCCCCTTTGATCGAGCACTGTTGAGCGACGCGAGCACCACGGCCGCGAGCATACCAATGATGGCGATAACGACGAGGAGTTCAATGAGTGTGAAGCCTCGTTGTGAATTTGTTTTCATAATTGAAATTTAGTAATTAGATGTAATGCTCTGTTCAGATATCAGCTGTGTATCTGAAAAGAGTAGCTCCCGTTGTACGAAGCTGCTCTTATTATATAGGTTGATTTTTTTAAAAGGTTGTAGCAGGGGTGGAAAACTAGAAGCTGTTGGTGAGATTGTAGATAGGCATAAGCACTGACGCGAGAAGCACACCCACCCCGAGACCGAGACAAACAATCATTGCCGGCTCGATAAGACTGATGAGGGTATCGACAGCGTTATTTACTTCTCGACGATAGAAATTTGAAAGCGTATTGAGAATAGTAGCGAGGCTTCCGGTCTCTTCACCCACCTTTGCCATCTGAGAAAGCACTCCTGGAATCTCACGGTATTCCCCAATAGCATCAGCAAATGAACGGCCACCCTTTACCTCAAGAAGAGTTGCATCAATAATTTCTTTGTACACCAAATTATCTACCACGTCAGATGTTACTTCAAGTGCCTGCACAATAGAGATACCACTTGAGAGCATAGTGGCCATGTTGTCACAGATGCGAGTAAGGAGAAGCTTCCGTTGAAGATCCCCAATGTATGGAATTGATATGATGAATTCATCATACGCACGCCTTCCAACATCAGTTCTCACAAAGTGCCACAACCCTGCCCCACCGAGCGAAAGCACTATCAGAATCGCACCAATGTAATTGACGAAGAAGTTAGAAATAGCGATGACAATCTGTGTCATGAGTGGAAGCTCTTGACCCGAATCAACCAAAATTTTCGTAATATTTGGAATTACGAGTGTAAGCATGAGACCCATTACAGCAATAAATATTGAGATAACGAACGCTGGGTAAATGAGGGCATTACGCGCTTTTGAAACCACTTCATACTGACGATCGAGATAATCAGCCAGGTAATCAAATGCCTTTTCAAGAGTTCCCGACTCTTCTCCAGACCGTACGAGGTTTACATAAAAAGATGAAAATACTGCTGGATGAGCAGCTAGAGCGCGCGATATAGCGGCACCACCCTGCAAGTCTTCAACAATCTGGTTTAACACGAGTTGGAGTTGTGGATTCTCAACCTCAGCTGAAAGCAAGCTAAAAATACGCAGCGGTGACACCTGCGCTTGAAACAACGTAGAAATCTGACGCGAGAGCATCACGATATCCTTGTTTGAGATTGATTGAAAAAACGAAAACTTAATATTAAGAAGTCCGCTCAAACCTTGATTTTGATTTACCTCATCAATTGAGAGCAGTGTATACCCCCGTCTCTGTACGGCCGCGATGGCGGCATCGACAGTTGGGGCTTCCACGGTGCCTTCGCGCTGGATATTTGCAGTATCAACTGCTTTGTAATTGAATAACATAGAGTATTTTACAAGAGGCGCTCAAGTCCCTTAGGATTAACGGCGTAAGTAAAGGCATTTTCAACCGAAATTTCACCATTCTGAACAAGGCGTGCCAATGAACGATTCATGTCAATCATCCCCTGCTCAAGGCCTGTCTCGATAACCGACTGAATTTCGTGAATGCGATTATCACGAATAAGGTTAGCTACGGCACTGTTATTTATAAGAAGCTCATACGCTGGTACGAGCCCTCCTGCGATACGTGGAATAAGGCGCTGTGAGAAGATAGCGATAAGCGAGCTTGCAAGCTGCACGCGAATTTGCTCTTGTTGACTCCCTGGAAATGAGTCAACGATACGATTGATAGTCTGTGCGGCATCATTAGTATGTAGTGTTGAATATACGAGGTGACCTGTTTCAGCAGCTGTTACCGCTGCTGCAATTGTCTCCGTATTGCGCATCTCACCAACCAAAATAACATCAACATCTTGTCGAAGTGCAGCGTTAAGTGCTGTTTCAAAGCTTTTTGTATCAAGACCAACTTCCCGCTGATCAATAAGTGACTTCTCTTCTTTGTAGACATACTCAATTGGATCTTCAATAGTCACGATATGTTCAGCACGGGTTTTGTTAATAGTATTTACCATTGCTGCTAGTGTGGTTGATTTTCCTTGCCCAACTGGTCCTACACAGAGAAAGAAGCCTTGGCTTCTTTGAGTGAAGCTTTGAAGAATCGGCGGCAAGCTAAGTTCGGTAAAATCGCGAATGACATTAGGAATGAGACGGAGAGCAATTCCCATGCGCCCACGCTGGTAAAAACCGTTCCCTCTAAAACGAATACCTTCCGGGCTCTCGAAAGAAAAGTCTACCTCGGTAAATTCAAGATACCGCTTGAATTGATCCTCTCGCATGAGTGCCTTAGCGAATCCACCAATATCTGAAGCTGTAAGTATCGGCTTCTTTACCAACGGAATGAGTGATCCTGAAACGCGAATGAGTGGGTGGGAGTCAACAGAAAAGTGTAAATCTGAGGCTTTTTCTTGAATCAGAATTTCAATGATTGCGTAGAGCTCTTTTTTGTAATCAACTGCCATATTACTTTTTACCTTTTGCTAACGCTTCCACCTTCTTCACAACATCGCTTGGAATAGATTCTGCCTTGATAATGTAGCCATCTGCTCCCGCCTCTTTTGCCTCGTCAATATCTTCCTGCTGACCCTGATTTGAGAGTACGATAAATTTCGTCTTAATATCAGGATGACGCTCCCTGATAGTACGGATAAGCTCCACGCCGGTCATACCTGGCATAATCATATCGAGTAAAATGACATCAAAATCAGTCTGCTGCTGTAATTTACTAAGCGCACCAACGGCACTATCAGCCGCATCAATAACATGGCCACACTCTGCAAATTTGGTGGCATACATGTCACGCAAAAATGCGTCATCGTCAACTAGAAGTAGTTTCATCACCTCCCATTATATCCTCTAGGATATAATCTTCGAAAAGGTTATCGACAGGATGAACATCTTCTTCAATCATAAGCTCATCCGAGCCAACCTTGCTCCTAAAGACATTCATCTCCTCGTACGGAATTTCGTGTTTAAGGGCCTTTACGATAGCATCTTCATACATAGTGAAGAAGCCATTCTTTCGTGCTGCCTGCATAAACTCTTCCTCTGATGCATTGCGCAAAATGAGCTCTTGGATATCATCAGTGATTTCAAGCACTTCAGTAATTGCAGTACGGCCTTTGAGACCCGTAGCACACTGTGGCGTTGGTTCTGGGTGCATAATAGTACGAGCTTCAGGAACGCGACCATGGAACTTCTTTGGAAGGGTTTTAAAAGTTTCGTCTATCATAATCCGCGTGCTTGGATCGACCTCTTTTTCTATACCACTTCCCTGGCAGAGCTTTCGTGCCAAACGCTGAGCAATGGCCAGCTTGAGTGTAGGCGCAATAAGGTACGGGTCGACTCCCATGTCGATAAGACGTGGAATAACACCAATGGCATTATTGGTGTGTATGGTAGAGAGCACAAGGTGACCCGTAAGCGCCGCCTGGATAGCAAGCTGTGCAGTTTCTTTGTCGCGAATCTCTCCCACCATGATGATATCAGGGTCTTGACGAAGCGCGGCCCGAAGCCCAGCCGCAAACGTGTAGCCAATTTCCGGCCGAACCTGTGACTGACTGACCCCCTCAATCGAGTACTCGATCGGATCCTCAAGTGAAAGTACATTCTGGCCGGCTCGGTCAAGCTCACCAAGCATGCCGTAGAGTGTCGTGGACTTACCAGAACCAGTTGGACCTGAAATAAGAATGATGCCGTAAGGCTCTTTTATGAGACGGCGAATAATCTCCAGGTTCTCATTTGAAATTCCGGTCTCAGGAAGACTTTTGACTCCCTTGTCATTATCAAGAATACGCATTACTACCTTCTCTCCGTGAGAAGTTGGTAAAACAGAGACGCGAAAATCAATTTTACGATCATCAAATGTTGCGGAAAAACGCCCGTCCTGTGGCTTGCGGCGCTCATCAAGTCGCATCGAGGAAAGAATTTTTACACGTGCCACCACCGCCATATGGACGTTTTTCGGCAACTCAAGACTTTTTTGTAGCTCGCCGTCAACACGAAAACGTACCCCAATCTTATTGCGACCAGGTTCAATATGAATATCAGAAGCCTTACCATCCACTGCATAGCGGAGAATCGTCGCCACAATTTTTGTCACGGGCGCGTCCTCTTGAATATGCTCAACTGATTCATCTGTCTTTCCAAGAGCACCATCAGCACTCTCGGCATCAGCGATGGCAGTATCAAGCTCAGTCTCAAGAGTCTCGAGCGCACCACCCACTTCGCCTTCTAGGTTTGCATAAAACTGATGCATCTTTGAGATGTCTGCATCAAGCATGTATACGATCCTGAATGGAATATTATTCTTAGTCCCGATGAAGTTGAGCGCGTCGCGCATTTGCAAATCGTCAGGATTGCTCGCACCAACAACGAGGACGTCGTCCTCTACCATCAATGGCACCATTCGGTAGTGTACTGCTGAGTCTTGCGGAATATAATTAAGAATCTCCTGCCGCACCGAAAAACCTTCATTGATCTTAAATGACGGCACCTGATAGTAGTCAGCGAAGAAATCTCGAACTTCGTCAGCTGACATTCCCTGCTCAACAAGAATCGACTCAAGTGAGGCGTCGGTCTTTTCACGCATTGTAGCAGCCACCTTTTCAATAAAGGATGGTTCGACTCCTCCTCTCTCACGCAATAACTGGAGTGGGTCCATACCTACTCACCACCAGCCTCAGCAAAAGG
>JBDLTL010000014.1:0-25851 GCA_039799085.1 Candidatus Parcubacteria bacterium
CCGAATTAAAAGGACGTCATGAAGAACTCTATGGAAATGAAATACATTGATACACATGCGCATTTAAATCTCTCGGCTTTTAACGTGGACGTTGAGGCTGTGGCAAAAGAATGCGCCGACCGTGAGGTGGCGGTGATTAATGTTGGTACAAAGGAATCGACAAGTAAGCGCGCGGTGGAACTAGCTGCACAGCATGAGCACATGTACGCGATTATTGGGTTACATCCAATCCAGACGGTGCCAGGGCGACATGACGAGGAGGAGACTGGCGAAGGTGCACAGCCGTTTACGAGCAAAGGCGAATCTTTCAACAAAGCGTTTTACGACGAACTCGCAAAGAGTAAGAAAGTCGTGGGTGTTGGCGAATGTGGCTTTGACTACTGGCACTGTCCGCCAGAAACGTACGCGGTGCAGGAAGAAAATTTTATCGCCCAGATAGCGTTTGCCAACGAGCACAATCTTCCGCTTATGATTCATACCCGTGGGCCAAAGTCGGGGGAGGAAAGTCCAACCGGACGCAGTGTCTACGACGACGTGCACGATGTACTCAGGCAGTACGCCAAAGTCCCGTTTAATGTGCACTTTTATGCCGGAACAATTCAAGAAGCAGAAAAATTCTTTGAGCTTGGCGGGACAATTTCTTTTACGGGTGTGATTACCTTTGCGAAGGTCTATGAAGAGATCGTAAAAGCCGTACCGCTAGAGCTTATGCATGGAGAGACTGATTGTCCGTATGTTGCGCCCGTACCACACCGCGGTAAGCGCGCCGAGCCGTGGATGGTGCAAGAAGTTTACAAAAAAATCGCGGCTATTCGCGGTGATGATGAAGAGATGGTGCGTGTTCAGCTTCTGGAAAATGCTAAGAAGTTTTACAAGATATAAACGCAGTTGACCGGCCACCGCAGTGGCCGGTCATTAGTGCACGGGTGGCACTTGCTCTTGGAGGGGAACGCCAGTCGCGATGAGAACATCGAGGCTGTACTTCGGCGCTTGCTCTGCGACTCGAAAGGCAGCTTCCTTGTCCCTGGTGGCCATTGTGGCATCGACTTCGTACCGAAAGATTTTCCGAATGAAACGGAAAGTGTTTTTGTCGGTTGTATGCCAGTGCTTGCGAATGAAGGCAACTTCAAAGAGTTTGTCGATAATCGCAATGAATAGCTCAGTGTCGATATCGCTCTTCATGACGTTGCAGCGACAGCAGGCAGCCGCCAGATTCTCGCGCTCGTCACCACCTTTGTGGTGCCGAGCGAGTACGTGCTCCTTGGTGACAGTGGTCGGTTTGGTGGCATGCGTATGACGCGGCCACCGCATGCGTATCTGACAGTAGATACAACGGAAGTCTTGGTCGCGCGAGATGTGCGCCAGGTGCTTGATGTTGGTCACGAGGTGTCTCCAGATGTGAAAGGGCTCTGCCTTTATCATAGTCTACATTTACGTTCAACTCATCTAGCTGGGGGTGGAAAGTGGTCATACAAAAACTTGAAGACTAGCTAACGTTTTTAAAAGAGCGACCTGTCGGCAAGAGCCAACAGGTCGCAGAGTTTGAAGAACGTTTTTTGAATGCGGTCAGTAGAGCGTAGCGAGAGCTTCCGCTGCTTCCGTGCCACAGGCGATAATCGCGCCGTGCGGCAGAAGGAAGTCCGCCTTGCCCCGATGTTGGCCGAGCTCGAATCGTTCGAGCGGATTGCCATGAAGGTCGATGGCGATACCACCAGCTTCGCGCACGATGAGCGACATCGCCGCTGTCTCGACCGCGCTCGTAGCACTGATGGCAGTGGCATGGAGTAGGCCCGAGGCGATAAGACCGCCGCCGAGACCGAAAGCACCCATCTGCTGATCCGAGTAATCGCTGTTTGCCAGCACCTTCCTCTGAAAATCAGCAAAGGGTTGATCGACGCCGGGCCAGACGCAGATGGCGGTGTTCCACCTTGGTTCCGACTTCTTTGCCGCATTGGCACGAGTGAGTGTGGTGTGTCCGTAGGCGTACCATGCACCACCATCTTTGGTCGCTGCCCAGGTCTGCTTCGTGATGGGGTTGTGGATGACTGCCGCTATCGGCAGACCATCCTCCATAATCGAAGCGATAACTGTCGCAGTGGCCATACCTCGAGCGTAGGCGCCAGTGCCGTCGAGAGGGTCGACGAAGAGATAGTGACTGGCGCTTTCTTCGCCGTTGCCTTCTTCGCCGAGCAAGCCGAGCTTCCAGAGCTTGGCATAGCCAGCGAGCTGTCGATTGATTTCGATATCGACAGGTGTGACGGGCGTACCGTCATCCTTGTCAGTGACATCGTGTACGTGTGAGAAACGGTTGGTCATGGTGTGTCCGGCCATTTCGACAGCGGCGATGAGTTCGCCCATAGAGGGTAGGTGCATCGTTTTATCCTTCCGTGTTTGGTTGTGCGTCTGTTCGCATTAAATCACATATTTTAATTTTGTCACTATGAGTGGCTTTTATCTGACGCGGTACAATCTTCGGCACATGTATCAAAAGCATCTTGATGATGAGGAAGAAATTGTACAGGCTATTAAGCGTGGAGAGTTAGACCACCCTGAGCTAAATGAGCCAGAACATCACATTGAGACCGGCCTCGCGCACGTATTCTTTTTTGGTGAGAGGGTTTTTAAGCAGTACAAGATTGTGAATGACCACGATCACTTCATTAAAGGCGTACTTGCCCCAACCGAACGTCGCCATATTTTTATTGAGCGAGACTTCGCTATCAATCAGCACTTTAGTCAGGGTGTGTACAAGACAATGAACATTCTCACCATTGAAAAGAAGATTCTTCCATATGAGCGTCGTACGCCACATGTTTTGGTAGAAATGGAACGGCTTGATTTTTCAAAGAATTTTCATGAGCAGTTGCGTAAGGGGGAGGTAACGGATGGACAGCTCTATGAGCTTGGGCAGTATGTGGCAAAGTCAGTAGAGGAGAGTCCGAATGATGTACCGGAGGGTTTGAATTGGTATGAACTAGCTATGAAGCGCCTTTCTTTCCTTGAGCAGTTTATTGACTGGATGCCGGAAGAGAAGGGGAAAATACTGAAAGAAGCGAAGTGTGTGGAATTGCTACGTCAGCACCTCGAGACACATAAGAGTGCCTACGAAGCCATCACTAGTGAACAACTCGTAATCAGTATGGATAATCACGACGAGAATATTTTCTTACGTGAGAGCGGACCGGTCTTTATCGACGTCGTGCCTCCGATGGAGAGCTGGTGGTACGGTGTGTCGTGGATAAATCTCGCGAATATTGTGGTGAACGTGGAGACACTGCGCGGCGGCGAAGCCGCCGCGCACGTCGAGCGAGGATTCCTCGACTACCATGGTCTTGTCTCACTCCCGGAGCCAGAGTATTCATTTACCAAAGCACTCGCGTACGTCATTTCAGCCGTTCATTTTGGTTCAACTGAGGGAAAAGAGGAGGTTGGTCAGAAGTATATTGAAGCTTGTACGCATATACATGAGTGGTTATAAAAAACGGCCGGCGCCTTAGGCGCCGGCCGTTTTTATTAGTCAAATATATTTACCAAATACCCATCTATCTTTCGTTGGTCCCAGTCGTAGAAGTGTGCGCCCTCGTCATTGAGATCATCTGCTAGCTTCTCGCCAACGAAGCGCCAGTGCCACGGTTCGAAGATGTAGTAAGCGTTTCCCTCAGGGTAGGAGAGGGTGAAGCCGTACTTATGAGCATTGGACTGGAGCCAGAGGTATGCTGGTGTGTTTTGAAAGCCGTCTAGTCCGCCTCCAAGACCCTTGGTGGTGAAGTCGACTGTTGTGCCGAGTTGGTGTTCAGAGAATCCTTGGTCGGCAGAGAAGGCATTAGCTCCACTACCGTAACTCACGGTGTATGCGCTCTTGAGTTGTCCCTGTGTAGTGAAAGAGCGGTAGGCTGAGGTCACCCAGAGGTCGACACCGTCTGCTTTTGCAGCATCGACCATTTTGTTGAAGTAGGGAATGACTTTGCTGTGAAGCTGAAAGTCGCGACTCTCGTCGTATAGGTAGGTCTTTTCAACTGAGGTGAGTTTTTCTGGTACGTAGTGTTCATTGAGGAAGTACACTTTTGAATATTTCTGGAGAAGTTCCTCATCGGTTTTTGAGAGTTTGTCGAGTACGCCAACCGTCTTGCTTATCTTTCGAATTTGCTTTTCGAAATCGTCATTTCGGTCGAGTTCGCTCGCGTAGTCTTCATTTAAGAGACCGTATTCTTCCTTGAGAGCAAACAGTTCTCCCGCAAGTGCTGCAATGGTGCTGCTGGCTTCTTCGAGTGCTTGGGTTGATGAGGCGTTTTTTAAGAGAAATTCCTCACGCTCCTTTGTGAGAGATTCGATGGTCTTTTGCTGTGTATATTGCTGCCAGGTGAGGTAGCTGCCAGCTGCGAGAACAATAAGAGAAATGCCAATGGTGGCTTTGTTGAAGGTCGGGAGCTTTTCAAACATAGCGATATTCTAGCACGGTGCCAAACCTTGAATGAGGTGGATATTTGTGGTAGATTTGGCCGTTATCAATTGAGGAGCAAAGGGTTCCTCATAAGAACAATAAAAATGTCAGAATCAAATATGCCAGTCGCCGAGGCGGTGGTAGGTACAGAGCATGAAGCTCAGGCCTACGAACTTGCCTTCCACGTACTTCCAACGGTGGCTGAAGGGGAAGTGAAGACAGTTTTTGATACTATCAAAGCTGAAATTACCAAGCTTGGCGGAACTCTCCGTGAAGAAGAAGCACCAGCTCGCTTTGAGCTCGCGTACGAAATCGTAAAGCACCTTGAAGGTCGCAATCGTAAGTTTTCAAGCGCGTACTTCGGTTGGGTTCGTTTTGAGCTCGATGCAGAAAAGGTGGCTACTCTCACTACTGAAGTTGAGCACATGAAGGAAATCCTTCGCTACCTCGTTACTCGCCTTACTAAGGTAGAGGAAGAAAATCCGTTCTACTTCCACCCAGCTATCGCTGACCGTGTGGTAGAAACTATCGAAATCAGCTCAGAAGAGGTGGCCGAAGAGGTTGCTTCAGAAGATACTGAGGAAAAGGTCGAGGATGGTGAAGCAACCGAAGAAACGGTATAATCACCCTATACTCAAATAATTTCTTCTTATGTACCTCAACAAAGCAATGATTTACGGGAATCTAACCCGTGACCCAGAAATGAAAGCCCTCCCAAGTGGCATGCAGGTCTGCTCACTGTCGATTGCTACCAATCGTGTCTACATGGATCGCGATGGCAAGAAGCAAGAAAATACCGACTACCACAATGTTGTGGTCTTCGGTAAGCAGGCAGAAACATCTGCTAAGTGGCTCACAAAGGGAAGTGGCGTATACGTAGAAGGTCGTCTCCAGACTCGTTCATGGGACAAGGATGGCCAGAAGCAGTACCGCACCGAAATCGTTGCTGACCGAGTACAGTTTGGTCCAAAGAGCGGTGGCGCTCCAAGTCCAGCAATGGGAACCAACCCACAAGATGGAGAAGGAAATAAAGCACCGGCTCTCCCGGATTACCCAGAAGAGGAAATTAACCCAGAAGACATCCCATTCTAGACACAAGACCACAGATGTAACCCACTAACTTCGTTAGTCTTCGATAATTTCTCGCTCACCGTACCGACGTACGACTCGCAAGAAATTTCTCGACTGCCTCGTTATTGGGTCACCCTGAGGCCTTGTGCACCATTTAGAACTTGAAATACTTACCAGCACTCAAAATCACTATGGAATAAATGAAGAAAGAAGCGCAAGCGACTATTCTGAATTTAGTTCCGAATTTGCTCAATTCCTAGAGCAAATTCCTGGAACACTAGGTCAAACTAAAACATAAATCGTTATGACAGAAACAACTAAAGCTTCTACGCTAAATAATCACATCGACTACAAAGACATCGTCCGACTCGGTTCACACGTGAACCCACACGCTCGTATGATGAACCGTCGTCGTACTGGCTTTACCGCCAAGGGACAGCGCAACTTTGCAACTGCAATCAAGCGCGCACGCTTCATGGCTCTCATGCCGTACATCAAGCACTAATCAAAAACAAAAGGGCGGCCGCTTCGCGGCCGCCCTTTTGTTTTCCCCACTTCGTGCTACGCTACTTGTGGGGGAAGTAAGGAGACTGTTCATGGCTTTAGTGCAGCCAAAAATTCATTGGGGAATTGCGTTCATGTGGCTCGTTTTATTGCCAGCCATTGTGTTACTCGAGCTGTGGGGGCTCTATGAGCTGCTCAGCTGTCTCGGTTGGATTGAGCCAATCAAGGAATTCCTGAATATTGAAAGACCTACCCTATATGGGTAGGTCGTTCACTTTTATACTTTCTTACGCTTTCTCAACTCGCTCTGAGTAGTCACCTGTTTCAGTGTTGATGCTGATGATGTCGCCAGTGTTGATGAACATTGGTGCCATGATAGTCGCGCCTGTCTCAAGAGTTACTTCCTTAAGTGCACTGTTTGAAGTGTTACCCTTAACAGCATCCATTGTCTCTTTCACTTTTAGCTCTACCTTGATAGGGAACTTGAGTCCGATAACTTCGTCCTCAAATACGACTGCGTCCATATCAGTACGTTCCTTGAGGAAGCGACCCTGATCACCGACCAAATCTTCAGAGAGCGTAAAACGGTCAGCTGGCTTACCGGCAGTATGGAACCAGAACTCCCCAGGCTTGCGGTAGATGAAGGTCACTGTGCGAGTCTCCATGTCTGCTTCATCCACCGTCTCATTTTGGTGGAAGGTGACTTCGAGTACGCGACCAGACTTGAGTCCTTTGAGCTTGGTAATGTTTACCGGTTTGCGCTGTTGCTTGCGAAAAACGTGAGAAGCTACAACCAAGTAAGGCTCTCCTTCGTGGAGGATGACTTTTTTAAGGGTGATTTCGTTATAAGAGAGTACGGCCACGGTATTTGAGATTAAGTACTAATAAGCGCCCATTTATACCAGATTTTAAGGCTAAGGTAAAACTACCCAACCGAGGGTGGGGTGGTACCATAGGAGTATTATATGTTCGGCATCACGTCACTAGGAGATATTGCAGATTGGGATGATGAGCGTGTGCTTATGGCTTCAAGAGCCCAGCCGTGGCTTTTTTCTGTCCTTGTCGATCGTTATCAAGAGCCGTTTTTGCGTAAGGCACGAGGTATTGTTCGTAATCCCTTGGATGCTGAAGAGATTGTTCAAGATGCGTTTACGAAAATATACGTGTACGCCGATAAGTATGAACCACAGTCAGGTGCCAAGTTCTCCTCATGGGCGTACCGTATTCTCATGAATACCGCCTTTACTCGGTATCAAAAGCTCATTAAAGAAGGTCAGCGTTTCACGCATATCGACCCCGAGTTTGAGCAGTTTATTGGAGAGAAGAAGGAGCATTCTGGATTTGAAGAAAAGCGCGATGGTATTGAGCGTATCTTAGCGCGAATGCCGGAGCATTTAGCCTACGTACTTCGTCTTCACTACCTCGAGCGCTGGAGTCAGGAAGATATTGCCAACGAAACAGGGGAGAATGTGGGCACTATTAAAGCGCGTATTCATAGGGCAAAAGCTGCGTTCAAGAAAGAGAGTCTTGATGGTGAAGCGGAAGCCTTGCTGTAACAAAAAATCAACCAGCTAGGATTCGTGCCTATTTTGAGCGTCCGCGGGGGTCACGTGCCACACTTGGGTACCTTACATCGGAGCGTGTGAAGAATAGGTGCGAATTGGAGCGAGGGCAGAATGTAACTTCTTGTTGAGATTAGTTGTAATAATAGGTGTATGCAAAATACCCTTCACAAAAAAATCATGCGCCGCGTGTACTACTCGTACGCCATTCGCTTTGTAACTGAGCCGATGCTCTGGCAGGGAATGGTGCTCGGTGTCTGCGTGGCACTCTTTGGACGACTCACTCATGTAGCAGCAATCGCTCGTAATCTTGAAGCGACAAGTGTTGGGAATGCACCACAATTTATTCTAAATAGCTTCCTCAACGCTCTCACCCACGGGGAAGTATTCACGGTGCTTGTGACCCTCGCTATGATCTTACTCTCAATTTCCTTTGCACGTCAGTTTGGGGGAGTTCTGCAGTCACTGCGCTCACCGCGGTTTGCGTAAAAACCGCCGAAGCTCTGGCTTCGGCGGTTTTTTATATACCTACCTGATACAATAGAATACACCTTATGAAAAAAAGAGTCTTCACAGCATGTTTTGCAACATTACTCGTTTCCGTTGTTCCGTTTGTAAGCAGGGCCCAGTCATATAAGCCACTTGAATCTATTTCTAGCTTCCAGGTTGAAATTATTGTCCGTGAGGATGCTGTTGTCCATGTTGTTGAGAGAATTGAGTACAACTTTGGCACGCAGGAGCGACAAGGAATCATTCGTGACATTCCTTTATCTGATGCTCCGGGGACGTTTGAAAAAATGTCCATCTCAAACATTCGGGTGACAGACGGACAGGGTCTCTTGCGTCCCTTTACCTTTACTGGAGGAGAGGTGCCACTTTGGGGAAAGATTTTTTCGGGTTTGCTGACGTATACTGACGTAGCAACAATAAAAATCGGCACTCCGCTTGAGTACGTTACTGGCAAAAATACTTATATTATTTCTTATGATGTCAAAAATGCCATCGGGTATTTTGATGACAGAAGTGAAATCTATTGGAATGCCACTGGGAATGACTGGCTTATTCCAATCGAACGTGCCAGTGTGCGAGTAACGCTACCTGGCGACCAAAAAGCCGAAGCAATACCAGCTTCATACTGTGGCAAGCTTGCTGAGAGTACGCCGTGTGGTGAGTCAGAAATAAATTATAACGAGAAAGAAAACATCACCACGATTTCTTATGCTCCAACTGAAAGGTTTGAGCCCGAGGAAGGTGTTACCGTTGCTGTCGGCTTTCCAAGTGATGCTGTGGCGACTCCTGGTGTGCAGGATTGGTTGGCGCACTATGCTTTCCGCTATTGGGGAGTCATTCCAATACCGTTCGTTGTGTACTGGTGGTTTAGACGGTCGTTTTCAGCTTGGCGTAGTCGCAAACTGTTCTACCAGAATAATTCAATTGTGGCTGAATACGATGCAGGGGAATTTGATCCGCTTCAAGTAGCCGGTATCGCCAATGGAACTCTTAAGCAAAAAGATATTTCAGCCCAGATTATTCATCTAGCTATAAAGGGTTACCTTGTGATTAAGCGAGAGGAGAAGATGTACTCATTTCAAAGTACTGAGAAGAGCGTAAGTGATTTAAGTACATATAATCAGGCTCTGCTGTCAGCAATTGCCGGAAAGACCACAAAAGACTTAAAGTACGCCTTTTATAAAGATATCCAGGCTGTCATAAAGGTTGTTGAAGATGAATTTTTGGTATCTAAGGGATTCGTCTCATCCAAGAGCAAGCTTGCTCCTGGTGCTGTGTGCGGTTTGGCATTATTCATGTCAGTAAATCCGGGGCTCTTTATCTGGCTTCTCCTTGGAACGCAGGCCGGGATTGCATTTTCGGGCACCTGTCTTGTTATTGCTTTTGTGTCGGCAGTCTTTAGACCACGGCGGTACACGCTTTCACCAGAAGGATTAGTGGCTGAGCAAAAATTACGCGGCTTGCGAGAGTACATTGCTGTTGCGGAGGAGGAACGTATCAAGTTCCATAATGCCCCAGAAAAAACCATTGAACTTTTTGAGAAGCTGCTTCCATACGCGATGGTGTTTGGGTTGGAGAAAAAGTGGGCAGGGGAGTTTGCTGATATCTATACGGTGCCACCGACGTGGTATGACGGGGTATTTACAAACGGCTTCTCAGGCAGCGCTTTTGCCGACTCTTTGTCTGATTTTGCCAAGACCACTACTGCTACGTATGCGAGAGTCTCGCCTGGTTCATCTGGTTCGAGCTTCTCTGGCTCTTCAGGGAGAGGATTTTCTGGAGGGGGAGGTGGTGGCGGTGGAGGAAGGAGTTGGTAGCAAAAAGGCCGGTGCGCGGAGCGCACCGGCCTTTTGTATACAACTTACTCAGCTGGTTCTACTTCATCGTCCTCAGATGCAGAGGCGACTGAGCCGGTGTAGCCAGCAGCTGCGTCGTCTTTGAGACACTTGCGGATATTCTTGAGAAGTTCAGTCTTGAGCTTCTTGTCATTGCGGACCGTCGTGCGAGCAGCATCGTAGCCACGTCCAAGCTTCATTTCAGTTGATTCATCGCCGCCTGGTGGAAGATAGCTGTATGAAGCACCGCTTTTCTTTACCATTTTGTACTTCTCACCAAGAGCAAGGAGCTCCCCTTCAATTGAAATACCTTCTCCGTAGAGTACATCGAATTCTGTGGCGCGGAATGGGGGAGCGACCTTATTCTTCACGACCTTCACTCGGTGGCGACCACCCACGACCTCTTCGCCTTTCTTGATTTGCGCGATGCGACGGATATCAAGACGGACAGAGGTATAAAACTTAAGCGCCTTTCCGCCTGGGGTAGTCTCAGGGTTACCAAACATCACACCAACCTGCATACGGATTTGGTTGATGAAAATGATAACTGTCTTTGACTTTGAGACGATACCTGTGAGCTTACGGAGCGCCTGACTCATGAGACGAGCTTGCTTGCCCACGTGATGTGCACCCATTTCGCCTTCGATTTCGTCTCGAGGAGTGAGTGCAGCGACAGAGTCGACAACAATCACATCAATCTTGCCCGTACGAACGAGTGACTCAACGATTTCAAGCGCCTGCTCACCGTTGTCTGGCTGTGAGATGAGGAGCTCGTCGAGCTTTACGCCGAGCTTACGTGCGTACTCAGGGTCCATTGCATGTTCGGCATCGATAAACGCACAGATACCGCCAGCTTTTTGCGCTTCAGCAACAGCGTGCAGGGAAAGGGTAGTCTTACCTGATGATTCAGGACCAAAGATTTCAATAATACGACCACGTGGGTAGCCACCAATGCCAAGCGCATCATCAAGCCCGATAGAGCCAGAAGATACAGATTCCACATCTACCTTCTTGGTTTCATCAAGTGTCATGATGGCTTCATCGCCAAACTTTGTCTTGATACTACGGAGGGTTTCTGCAATATCGTTAATGTCGCCTTTGTCGCCGGTCTTGCGAGCGACAACGGGTGCCTTCTTAGCTCCTTTTTTTACTGCCATAGTTCCTAGTTATGTTATTTATTGGGTAAAACTCGCGGGTACGTACACCAGTTGTTTTTCGACTTCGGTGCTACGACCATACCTATCTTGTGCGCGTAGGGTCGATACAGTATAGCCGTTCTCGAGCACAATTGTCTCCTTGAAATTCCCCTTGGCGTCGGTGTAAATAGGTCTATCGTTGAGCCAGAGGTGGGAGATATTGTACGCGGTGCCAGAGAGAGTGATTTGTCGTTCGTTTTGCGGTCCTTCAGGAGCCTCGGTAATGACAATTTGAGGCCCGATGATGAGAAATCGTGCCTGAAAGAGTACAAAGAGCAGCATCAAAAGAGCAGCAATTGTGCCAGCCCAGTAGAGGATGAGGGTGCGGAAAGGGTAGCTGTCAGTATCGGTTAGGTACAGCATAGGGACTATTCCATTTCTCGGCGCTCTTCCGACATGTCGCCACCCTTGCCGTAGATGACTTCTCTTGGCTTTGATCCGTCTTGCGGGCCAATGACGCTATTTTCTTCAAGAAGGTCCATGAGGCGGGCTGCTCTTGAGTATCCCACTCGAAGTTTGCGTTGGAGGTAAGAGGTTGAAGCCTTGCCTGCTTCAATAACTGCCGCTTTTGCATCTTCGTAAAGATCATCATCTACGCCGTCGTCACTTCCGGTAAGACTCTTAAAGAAGCTGTCGCCACCGCTATCGTTTGAGTTTTCATCGAAGTTGAGGGTTTCAAGAGTAGAGTCCTGCTTGCGGAGGTATTCCACCACGCGCTTAATTTCATCTTCAGAAATAAAGGCTGACTGGAGACGGTGTGGACGAGGAGAGTCACTTGAGAGGTAGAGCATGTCACCCTGACCAAGAAGCTTTTCGGCACCGACGGTGTCAATAATGGTACGTGAGTCAATCTGAGACGCTACTGCAAGAGCGACACGAGTCGGGATGTTGGCCTTGATAGTACCGGTGATGACGTTTACCGACGGACGCTGGGTAGCGAGAATGAGGTGAATACCAACCGCTCGAGACATCTGCGCGAGACGGACGATACAGCCTTCGAGCTCGCGAGGGTAGGCCTGCATGAGGTCGTTGAGCTCATCGAGGATAATCACAATGTACGGCATCGCCTCTGGAAGGCCGGCACGCTCCTCATCAGGGGAGCCATTCTTCTCGAACTCCTTCTTGGCTGGCTGGTAGACGTTCTTGTGGTAGGAAGCGATGTTCTGGACCTGTTCAGCCTCGAGGATGTCATACCGTCGTTCCATCTCTTTTACCGCCCATGAGAGGGCGCGGATAGCCTTCTTGGCATCAGTGATAACTGGTGTGAGAAGGTGAGGGATTTTGTTGTAGAGGGTGAGCTCAACGCGCTTTGGGTCGACGAGAATGAAGCGAAGTTGGTCCGGTGAATTGCGGAAGAGAAGTGAGATGATGAGGTTGTGGATCGCCACCGACTTACCCGAACCAGTGGTACCGGCAATGAGGCCGTGCGGCATGCGAGCGATATTAGAAAAGTGCACGTTACCGGTCACGTCCTTACCAAGCGCTGCGATGAGGGGGTGCGGTGAGTCAGTGTACTCAGGGGTAGCGAGAAGGGAGGCGAGACCAACAGTCGCGCGAGTCTGATTTGGTACTTCGATACCGACAAGAGACTTCCCAGGGATAGGGGCTTCGACACGGATAGAGCTCGCCTTGAGTGCAAGCTGGAGCTCCTGCTGAAGTCCGGCGATTTTCGCAATACGCACACCTTGCGCTGGCTTGAGTGCGTAGCGGGTGATGGTCGGTCCACTTTCAACAGCATCCATTTCAACAGAAATACCAAACTCTTTAAGAGTGCGCTTGATGGTGTTGGCATTTGCCTTCACGTCTCCAATGTTTGCCTTGCCACTTTCTTTATTAAGAAGTGAGAGAGACGGTGGGTGGTAGGTGCCACTGAAGTGCTTCACGATGATGTCATTTGGTTTTGACTTCGTGATGTTCGACACCATTGAAGCGAAGCCTCCGGCTACCTGCACATCCTCATCTTCGTCTTCATCTTTAAGAGCCTCCTTCTGAGGTTCTTCTTTTATGTCGTCGAAGTCTTCGAGGTCATCTTCCTCGTCTGTTTTGTCACTCGCCATTCCTTCTTTGAGGAGTGCCTTAGTACCGGCAAGAGAAGGGAGCTTGAGGCCAGTGTTGAAGATGAGGAAAATAGAAATGAGTATCGTGCCGAAGAAGAGCACGCCAGTTACAGCGCTTCCCATGAGTGCTGTCATCGGCCACTCAAGTGCGAGGCCTACAACACCTCCGAGCTTTTCTTCATAGAGTTCAAGACTGCCAAGGAGGGTAAGGAAGAGAAGGATGGTCCCGGTGACTTTGGCTGCACTTACCGACTCATTCTCCTTTGGATTGAGGAGTACATATATGTAGAGGAAACACGCAATCGGTGCGAGCCAGGCACCACCACCAAAGAGGTACCGCAAAGCCATCTCAGTGTAGTGACCACCAGGGCCTGCTGCTTCAAAGAGTGCGAACAAAAAGAAGACACCAAGGGTGCCTACAACTACTGCGCCAATAGCTTGGCGGGCGTGTGGTGAGAGGTCGTCAAAGAGGGGTTGCTTGGGTGGTTTTTTCTCTAATTTCTTTTTAGCCATAAATACAAAAACATGCGTGTGAACACCCACTATCATACCATGTCTGCTTTATGAGACAGTGTAAAAGACGCTTGAAAATACTAGCTAAAAAGCCATTTGGCAAGTTGCAAAAGTCACAAATGTCTTTATAGTGGATGTAGGACAGAAGACTACTTATCAGACATTACGGACAAACCTATGACACCAGAAAAGGACACAAGCATACAGATTAAAAGACTTTCTAATGAGACAGACTACTTCAACAATGTCTTTAAAAAGACTGAGAAGGTTGTATCTGTTATCTTATATATTTTGTCTCATACAAACACATCAAAGGTGACCGATACATACGTCTCTTTGATTAAGGACAGAGCGTTAAAGACGCACGAGACCGCCTTAGCGACACTCCGCTTGCAGGCACATGAAGTCCAAGACGGCGTCTTGTCTCTTCAGTATGCGCTCGTCGATCTAGAGAGCACGCTCCGTGTCGCTGAAGCCGGCGGTGTGATTCCACAGAACATCACCCAACTCATTTTTGAGCAACTGATAGGAGTCGAACGATACATCTCCAATCACTATTTAGAAGAAGAGAAGTTCAGCTTTGAAGACAAGCCACTTCTTGAGGTCAAAAAGGTAGAACGTTCGCAAAAGCCGAAGGCATCACAGGGGGGCTCGCCCGCCGCTCCTCGCCGTCGCAACGTACAGATACCACAAGGCGACATCAGCTCCGACGCCTACTTCGTATACAGTCAGCTGACCGATAGAGCAGAGCGCATAAAGACAGTCCTTGAGGCAAAGCCACAAGCTACCATCAGAGACATTGCTGAGATAATCACAGACGTGAGTGAAAAGACAATTCAGCGTGAACTAAATAGTCTCATAGATAAGGGACAAGTAATCAGAGAAGGAGAAAGACGTTGGTCTAAATACTCTGTAAAGAAGTAAAAGACACGACTCACTTTGGTGTCTCATAAATAGTAATACTGGCTAGACAGGCATTGAGCTGAAGGTGATAGAAATATAAAAGACATTAAAGGTCAGGACTCGTCTTCGCTTGTCTCGCTGCTACGTATGCTTCGCACGCTCCGATGTTTGTCGGATAGCTTGAGCGAGTTCTCCCCGCGGACGCTCAGCCTACGCAGCAGCAATACAAGCGCTCCCCTAATGGTAGGGGGTACGTCGATATATCACCACTTGAGCAAGATAGTGACTCCTCACTCCACTTATTTCGAGCATCCGCGGGGTGTCCTAGCTTCACCAGTTCGAGATACATCGGAGCGTGTGAGAAATAAGTGGAGAGGGGAGTCGCGGAGGGGGTGACGCTTCACCAATCCGATACATAATCGGAGCGTGCGAAGCAAAGGTGGGATGGGAAGGGACGGAAGCACTCTCTTGCCATCTTTTATATCTGTTTTGTAGTTTTTAGGCTGTAAGACCGTGAAATATACCTCGTCTTCTTACACAGACAGAGCCTTAATAGTGTCAATCATGCGAAAAAGCATCTCATGGATGAGGTGTCTCTCGGTCACGTTTTGATACGCTTGCGCCTCGTGTGCAATGTATCCACACCCCGTGAACCCTATCTTTTTTCGAATTTGATGATACACTTTAGGGACTGCGCTGATGCGCTTTTTCTTAAATACGGCTGGTGCAGTTTGCTAAGCGCAGACACCCACCCCGGCTAGGAAAAACCTCAGGGCTGTTATGTACTTTGATAATAGGTTGGTTGAATACCGCCTTACATATCTAAACAAACATACTCGTCATAATCGTGACGGCGAGCTTTCTTGCTAAGGCAACGCAAGCTCCTCGCTACATATATATGACCACCGCCCCACAGATTTTGTTCCGCTAAGAGGTCTCGTACTTCTTCTACCGCCCCACAGACACACAGACCGACTACGCAGCTAACCTCTACTAAAGGGTAGGTAACTACCTCGAGGGTAGAGTTTAGTGATATTACGTAAGCGACGTGATAAATCGTTTACTAATATGAATTAATTCATATTATTAGTTCTTATCAACTAGTAAGCTGTTGCAAAACAGCACGCGTGTTAATCCCACGCACACTACAAAACAAAAGTTAATTATAATTATGACTATTGCAAAAGATTTTGCTTCAAAGCTCGCTGTAGCTTTCGTAGCAATCGCAATGATCTTCATGGCTATCGCTCCAGCTGTACAGGCTGAAGAGACTGCAGAAGACTTGCAAAAGACTATCAACGACCTCCTCGCACAGGTTGCTGCTCTCAAGGCAGGAATGGGCGATGAAGAAGAAGTAGCTACACCAGGAAAGGCTTGTGGAGTGTTCTCAATGGACCTCAAGACTGGCTCAACAGGTGCAGACGTAAAGGCTCTCCAGGAGTTCCTCAACTCTGACGCTGACACTCAGGTGGCTGCTTCAGGCGTAGGTTCAGCTGGTATGGAAACTACAACTTTCGGTCCTATGACTGCAGCTGCTGTTTCTAAGTTCCAGGTTAAGTACCGTGCTGAGATTCTTTCTCCAGCAGGTCTCGTAAACCCAACTGGTTTCTTTGGTCCAGGTTCACGTGCTCAGGCTAACAAGCTTTGTGCAGGTGCTGAAGACGGAGAAGACACAGATGAGGACACAACTGACGAGGATACTGAGCTCCAGGGCGAAGGTACACTCGATGATTCAGAAACTGACCTCGATGACGCTTCAGATGACTCAATCATGGAAGGTGAAGAAGATGCTGAACTCGGTACTCTTACTCTCGCTGCACAGGATGGTGACATCGAAGTATCACGTCTTGCGTTCCAGATTGTTGACGTCGACGCTACTGTAGTAGACGGTGAAGTAACAGTTGCTGGAGATAACGAATCTGATCTCTGGGAAACTTTTGACTCAATCACTCTCTGGGTAGATGGTGATATGATCGGTGAGTTTGATTCTTCAGATGAGGACAACTACCTTGACGAAGATAACGGTACTTTCCGTATCTCAGGTCTTGACCTCGTACTCCCAGAAGATGAAGAAGTAGAAATCGTTATCGCTGGTAACGTTGCTGGTGCAGTAGATGGCTCTGACACTGCTGGTCTTGCTGACTGGACAGTTGATGTAACTGACATCCGTTACTTTGACGCTGATGGTGTTGCTTCAGATGATACAATCGCTGTTGCAGCTGTTGGTGTTGATATCGTAGAAGAAGGTGTAGATGATGACGCTGAAATCGTTTCAAGCTCAGACACTCCAGACGCAGCTACTCTCAAGGTAGATGAAGACACTGCTGAGTCAGATGAATTCGACGTACATACCTTCACTATCGAGGTTGATGAAGATTCATCAGATCTCGTATTCAACGATGAAGCATACGTTGATGTTACTGTAGCTAACCCATCTACAACAACTCTCGATCCTGCTGTTGAAGACGTTATCGACGCTGTATACCTCACAATCGATGGTGAAACTATCGAAGGTGACACAGACGATGCAGACGAAGATGATGCTATCAACCAGTCTGGTTCAGAAACTGTAACTTACTCATTCGACTTCGATGGCATGACTCTCGACGCTGACACTGATTACGATGCAACTGTATCTATCGTGTTCAAGGGTCAGGATGGTGTTTACGAAAACGGAATGATTGTTACAACTGACGTTGACGGTTCAACATGGGAAGTAGAAGGTCTTGCTGGTGACTTCGATGTACTTACCGGTACAGACGGTTCAGAAGACATGACACTTGCTACTGTAGTTCCTGAAATCTCAGATGTTTCATCAGAGGTTGATCGTAACGAAGCTGGTGACGCTGGTACTATCTCATTCGAATTCACTGTAGGTGCTGACGATGACGATGTAGTACTCGCTGTTGCTGACAATGCAGATGTATCAACTACTTCAGCTGACGACATTGCATTCACACTCTCAGGTACAGACACTTCAATCGCTGTAGCTCAGCTCACTAAGACTTCTGGTGACGCTACCTACGCTGGTGGTGAATGGACTATCGCTGATGGTGATGAGGCAACATTCGTTCTTGACGTAGCGTTCACAACTGCTGCTTCAGGTGACAACGGTACATACCGTGTTACTCTCGACACAATTGGTGGTGTTGAAGTTGATGAAACTTCAGCTGGTATGAGCCTTACTTACTAACATTCGTTAGTTGGTCGGTGAAAACCTAACCAAAACAGAAAGCCCCTTCGGGGGCTTTTTGTTTTGTCCGAAAATAGGGGAGAGAAAAGAGTAAACAAAAAACGCGGGACCGTAGGTCCCGCGTTTTTTGTTTTCATCCCACACTATAACCCATGCTACAATTTAATAATAAATATATGAGCAATGTAGAAAGATTGGTAGCTGTTTTTATTGATGCTTCAAATGTTTGGCAAGCACAGAAAGTAAAGGGAAAGATGTTTGATTTTGAGAAGCTTGTAACATTTATTTCTTCAAAACATGGCGCAAGTAAGATCAAATGTTATTACTACACTGCTTATCCAGCAGCAAACACTCGAAGTTACAGTGTCGACGGAAAACATAAATTCTTCATCTTTTTAAAGAAACAATTAGGGTTTGTTGTTCGCAAAAAGGAATTAAAGCGTATCTCTATAGAGACAGATACAGGCTACGGAATTCAGGAGAAGGGCAATATGGATGTGGAGATGACCATTGACGCAATTCACTATAAAGATAGTTTTGACATCGCATTATTTTTTACGGGAGACTCAGATTTTCTTGCGCTTATTACCTATCTCCGTAATGCCGGGAAGAAAGTATTTGTTTATTCTTCTCGAAATAATGTGTCTTCAGAGTTAAGAAATGGGTCTGATGGGTACACGGATATTCTCACAGTCACAAGATGATATTTGGGGATCTCCACTGAAACATCGTTCACAGAAATAAAAACTGCCCTCCTTGCGGAAGGCAGCCCTTGGATGTGAAACCCTTACAGTTATGGAAACCATAAGATACTTTTATTCTAACACCGACACCGGTGTTGTCAATCTCTTTTGTTACCCCTTTGTGAAGCAAGTCAAGCCTCCCGGGAATGTGTTGTTTGACAACATGATATACAATGTATATCATATAAATATCGCATGAAGTACTTTGATTGGGATAACAAGAAGAACGAATGGCTCATGCGCGAACGTGGTATTTCGTTTGAATTCATCAAAGAGTGTATAGAAAATGGGCAGGTGCTGGCTATCATAGTCAATCATCATCCCTACGAACATCAAAAAGTCTACCTAGTATTGATTGATGAGTATGTCTACGAAGTGCCGTTTGTCGAAGATGATGAAAAGTTTTTCTTAAAAACTATTTATCCATCTCATGAAGCTACCAAGAGATATCTAAAAAATAACCATGAAAAAAATTAAACCCATCTTTAACCTCACCCCAGAAGAACAGGCAATGCATGATGCTGTGGACTGGGATTCGTTGCGACCAATTACGCCCGAAGAACAAGAGAGGTTAAAACAAATCGCTCGTAATACGACTGCCAAAAATAAAGTAATTACGATACGAGTAACTGAACGTAACTTAGCACACCTTAAGGCAGCCGCTGCCCGCGAGGGAGTGCCGTATCAGACTCTTGTTAGCTCATTGATTCAGAAGTATATTTAAAAACACCGCGCCCACAGGCGCGGTGTTTTTAAATTAGTGGTATTCATTTGCTATACTATTTGCACATGTTCAACAAAACGTTTTACAAGTTCCTCTTCAGTTTCGTTGCGGTCGTCGGTGGGGTGTTGCTATTCATCCTTATCGTCGGCGCTAGTGGTATACAATAGTAGTCGTTATGATTCGTCTGACCGATCAGTACTTTTGGAATTTCGTTTTTTCGATGTTCTTCTTGGTCCTTGTGGTCATGGGCGCAATCATTCTCGAGAGCGAAGCCCGGATTAAGCTCACCGAACTTTCTCTCACCGACTATGTATTGGTCACACTCGCGTCGTGGCGCCTTACGAGACTCTTTGTGTACGATGCGATTACCAAATTCTTCCGCGAGCAATTCTGGGATGTGGTAAAGGCAGGGAAGGGCTTCAAGCTAGAGAAGCCAAAGGTCGGTCCGCGCCGGACGCTTGCCGACCTGCTCTCGTGCACCTGGTGCTTCGGCATGTGGGCGTCTGCGACGGTTATTTTCTTCTATCTCCTCACACCGTACGCGGTTTTTCCGGTTGTATTACTCGCTGTCGGAGCGGTAGCTTCATTCCTCCAAATCCTCTCCAATCTCGTCGGCCATCAGGCCGAATACGCCAAAAACCAAAACGAAGGCTAGAAAAGAGGCGCGTGAGCGCCTCTTTTCTTTTTGAATGAACAAACGAGCGCGAAGCGCGACTATTGTGAATTTTGCTGGAAAACAATGACTGAAAGGAATATGTTTTCTGTATGCAAAGCAACAGCAGGCGCTTAGCATATTTCGACCCCGAGGGAGAAATAGGCTGTAGCGAGGTGTAAAAAGCGTAACTTAACTCATCTCATTTACAATATCTTGAAATCTGGTATTATCTCCGACATCAGGCTCATGACAGTTGGTCGTCTAGCGAAAAGGCTAGCCGGTAATGTTCCGATTGGGACGCCAGCCGAGGTCCACTCTTTATGTTAAGTGGGGTCGAAGCCTAGGGCGCACACGTGCGCCGTGGGTCTGATAGATTACTCATTGTTCATACACTATTATGGCCATTACTAAAGCCAAGAAAGAAGTCATCCTCAGTAAGCTCGAAGGAGTGAAAGGGGAAGCGGATTCAATTGTATTCGTGAAGTTTAAGGGCATGACTGTTGCCAACACAACAGCAATGCGTGAAGAGCTTCGCCAGAAGGGTGTCGGGTACTTTGTTGCCAAGAAGACACTTATGGAACGAACTTTTGGTCCTGCGTACGAAGGCGAAATGCCACAACTCGACGGTGAAATTGCTATCGCATACAGTGCTGATGCAATTGCGCCAGCGCAGAACATCAAGGAGTTTGCAGCGAAGTACAAGGACAATCTTGCGATTGTTGGTGGAGTATTTCAGGGCGTATTCAAGAATCAGGCAGAAATGACTGAGATTGCATCTATCCCACCACTCCAAACTCTCCGCGGTATGTTTGCTCAGCTTGTTAACTCACCACGTCAGCGATTCGCTGTGGTACTCAGCAAGGTAGCAGAGACTAAGTAGAAACATCAAACCTAAATTAAAATTTATGACACACGAACAAATTATTGAGGCAGTAGAAAAAATGACTGTTCTCGAACTCAATACCCTCGTAAAGGCGATTGAAGAGAAGTGGGAAGTATCTGCAGCTGCAGTAGCAGTAGCAGGTCCAGCAGCTGGCGGTGACGCAGCAGAAGAAAAGACTGACTTTGCAGTTGAGCTTACCGATGCTGGTGCTCAGAAGATTGCAGTTATCAAGGTAGTAAAGGAAGCCCTTGGTCTCGGTCTTAAGGAAGCTAAGGACGCCGTAGACGGTGCTCCAGCAGTTCTCAAGGAAGGAATGAAGAAGGAAGATGCTGAAGCTCTCAAGGCTAAGCTCGAAGAGGCTGGCGCGAAAGTAACTTTGAAATAAGTTTTAAAAAACACCCCGTAAGGGGTGTTTTTTAAACTATGTTTCTATTACTTTCGCGCCAGAGCCGCAGTGATACGAATCGCCCCTTCCTAGGGCGATGAGGCAGCGAGGCGGGCTCGCAAGTACTTAGTGCTCGCAATTAGCGGAGCTAATGAGAACACTTAGTAACTTGTGAGGGCGCGAAAGTTACACTTAAGTAAGTATAAAAGTTGCTTGCACAAAACCCCGCTTTAATAAGCGGGGTTTTGGCTTTCAGGAGAAGCTTTCAAGTCGTCTTCGTAAACGCTCACAGAGGCCTCGACGACGACGCGCGACGGGAGGTCGCATGAGGTTTGCTCGCTCTGCTGTTAGATGTTGGTATGCGGTAAATTCCTGAGGGGTGTTTGTCTGCGCAACTATCTTGCTGGCAAGGGTGCCGAGCTGTTGGTCGATTTCCCATTCTCGTGAAGCCATGATTTGTACTCCTCTTTGTTTAGGATAGGTTCATTTTTAAAGCCTGTCTATTGTAAACAGTTTTCAAACACGCCGGGCTTTGCCTGTCGAGACCTGTGGAAAGTCATTTTTTGATATAATCAGAAGACTGATATGGCTGATCCGCTTTCTATTCTGTTTGGGAGTACTGCTCGAGTGAAATTGCTTCGCTTTTTCCTCTTCAATCCATCAAAAGAATTCCTTTTTGATGACCTTACCAAGCGTGCGCGTCTCGTACGGCGTACAGCTCGCACCGAGGTGCAGGCACTTGAGCGAGCCGGGGTAGTCCGCCAGAAGAATGTGTTGATGGAAGTGCCCGGCAAGAAGAAAAAGATGAAGGCGATAGCATACACTCTCAATAAGGATTTTGAGGAACTTCAAGCCCTCCAAACCTTCCTTTTTGAAACAGCGCCGATCGATGGCAAGAATCTCTTGAGACATTTGCGTAAGGCAGGAACACTCGACTTTGTGGGTACGGCGGGGGTGTTTGTGAAAGATTTCGAACAACGTCTCGATGTACTTTTGGCGATGAAGAAGTTCTCACTCTCTGCGGTTGAGAAGGCTATCAAATCACTCGAGGCAGAGGTTGGTATTGAGATTCGCTTTGCTGCAATGTCGTCTGAAGATCTCATGTACCGTGTTGGTATGTATGACAAACTCACCCGTGATTTCTTTGACTACCAGCATGTCGTACTCGTTGATAGAATCGGCGTGAAGGACGAGGTGCGGAGTGCGAGTTTTCGGTAGGGGAGGCACGAAAAAGGCCGTCAATCGACGGCCTTTTTCGTGCCTCTACACCCCACTTAAGCTGGGGAAAAGTCTGTGTATAAAAACGAGGATAAATAAGCCTGAAATATCCAGAATAAACGCTTGACTTTATTTTCTGTTCGTATATACTCTTGCCACGTATTTATGAGTTTTGGAGTAGAAGCACCTGCGTAGCAAGTCATCTCGCCATAAGCGAAATGACTTGCCGCGAGACTGCGGCTTTTTTCTTCCAAAGTTCAAGGAGGTACGCGATTCTTTGACAATTCCCATGAGTGAGCGTCGCACGAAAATTTATTTTCGTATGACCGAACGAATGGGGGTTGTATGGTCCGCAAGACCATACAATTGCATAACTCAGAAGACAGATTGATAAGGTCTGTCTTCGAAAAGTCCTGGTGTGGAATCGACGCCCGCCAGGCACGTTGTTGTGTATCCCTAGCAAGCGGATACACACAACACAGGTAAGTTTACCGGGTTAAGAATTGAGTTTGGTGTTGCAACCGCTCAGGTCTTTTCGTCCCCGGTAAACATCAAAAGTCGTATCGTAGGTGATACGACGACTCCTCACACCGCACCAAGCAATTAGGGTGTGAGGAGAAGACACTTAAAATGTACAGCGGTGTACAAACGTTCTCGCAAGTGAACGCAGACCCTCGTGGTATGCAACGTTCCTTGCAGAACTGAAGGGTGTATGGTGAATGCCTTGGTTTCAAGAAGCGATGAAGGACGTGTAATGGCTGCGATAAGTTTCGGCGAGGTGCCAATTAACCTTTGACCCGGAAATGTCCGAATGGGGAAACCCTCCTGTCATCGGCAGGAATCCTTGTATGAGGATGCGTACCTAGGGAAGTGAAACATCTCAGTACCTAGAGGAATAGAAAACAATATACGGAATTTTCTTTCTGAACAGATGCTTAGCATCATGTTCAGGATTTATTCTGAACATTTGGTGCGAAAGCTCCATTATGTTCAGGAAGAAGGTTCTTGTGATTCCCTGAGTAGCGGCGAGCGAAACGGGAACAGCCCAAACCATACGTATTTATATGTATGGGGTTGTAGGGCGGAGTCTGCATTTAGTTGCGGAGAGTTACAAAGTTGATATATAGGAAAACACGCTGGGAAGCGTGACCCCAGAAGGTAATAGTCCTGTATTCGAAATATATCAGCCTCTTTTGATTCCGTTCCTGAGTAGTCCGAGACACGAATAGCTCGGATGAATCCACCAGCACTAACTGGTAAGGCTAAATATTCTTGAAGACCGATAGTGAACAAGTACCGTGAGGGAAAGGTGAAAAGAACCCCGGAGAGGGGAGTGAAATAGATCTGAAACCATACACCTACAAGGAGTCGGAGCCTCGAAAGGGGTGACGGCGTGCCTATTGAAGAATGAGCCGGCGAGTGTACCTTTATCCCTTGTCTAAGTGGCAACCCCACGGAGGCACAGTGAAAGCGAGCGTGAATAGCGCGACATATAGGGGGTAGGGGTACGACCCGAAGCGGGATGAGCTTGCCATGAGCAGGGTGAAGCGACTGTAATAGGTCGTGGAGGCCCGAACCGGTGAGCCGTACAAAACTCTCGGATGACTTGTGGTAAGGAGTGAAAAGCTTATCGAATTCCGTAATAGCTGGTTCTCTCCGAAACAGCTTTTGGGTTGGCGTCGAGTGGTCCCACAGGGGGTAGAGCACTGGAAAAGAAGAACAGGGAGAAATCTCGTCTTCTTTATCAAACTCCGAATACCTGTTGGTTATAGCTCGGCAGTTAGACTATGGGGGAGAAGCTCCATTGGTCGAAAGGGGAACAGCCCAGATCGCCAGTTAAGGTCCCTAAATATATGCTCAGTGCAACTTGAGGAGGTGAGGACTCCCAAACAGCCAGGAGGTTGGCTTAGAAGCAGCCATCCTTTAAAGAAAGCGTAATAGCTCACTGGTCGAGAGTCCTTGCGCCGAAGATGATCGGGGCTCAAGCATATTACCGAAACTGCGGATTCGTATCTATGATACGAGTGGTAGGAGAGCGTTCTGTTCTGCGATGAAGGGGTGGCGGGAGCCTACCTGGAGCGTACAGAAGTGAGAATGCCGGCACAAGTAACCGCAAGATGGGTGAGACCCCCATCCGCCGAAATACCAAGGTTTCCTTCGCGATGGTGATCATCGAAGGGTTAGTCGGTCCTAAGGGAATCCCGAATGGGGGACCCGATGGATAGCAGGTTAATATTCCTGCACACTGTTATGTTCCTATGGAGGGACGGAGTGTTGTATCTAGAGCCCCTTATTGGATTGGGGTAGGAGCTATGAGGACGTTACTTAGGCAAATCCGGGTAACAATAGTCCAAGTAGAGTCTAAATGTGAGGCTACGGCCAAGCAAATTTTAGAGAGCACGCTTCCGAGAAAAACTTCGTTTGGGTTAAGCATAATGGTTCCGTACCGCAAACCGACACAGGTGGTAGAGTCGAGAAGACTAAGGCGAACAAGTGAGAGGTCCTCAAGGAACTCGGCAAAATAGCGGCCGTAACTTAGGGATAAGGCCCGCCCCTCTAGCGATAGGGGGGCCGCAGCGAAAGATTTCCTGCCGACTGTTTAACAAAAACACAGCTCTCTGCGAAGACGTAAGTCCATGTATAGAGGGTGACGCCTGACCTATGCTGGAAGGTTAAATACGGGGGGTGTAGTGGTCTTCGGATTGCTATGCTGGACTGTATAAGCCCCAGTAAATGTCAGCGATAACTATAATCGTTCTAAGGTTCAGCGCGCTTCTTAGGAAGTACGCTGAACGGACTGGAACGATTATAGGTTGAACAGCCTAGCCATAGTTACCTAATCTTTCTTAAAAGAAAGAATTGTCCAAACCTAGCCAACAAGAGACCAAATGCTAGGCACCTCAGCGCGTCATGGCGGTGGTGAAGATAGAGTCCTATTGTGAAATGTCTACAATTTATTTGTAGGAGAAGGGAATATAGAGCGTATTTCCTTGTCGGGTAAGTTCCGACGTGCACGAATGGCGTAACGAGTGGGAAACTGTCTCGAGGACCTGCTTGGTGAAAATACAATCCCGGTAAAGATGCCGGGTACCTGCAGTTAGACGAAAAGACCCCAGGAGCTTTACTGTAGCTTCGTATTGGGATTGTTGAATTAATGCGTAGTATAGGTGTGAGACTTTGAAGCCAGCTTTCGGGTATGGTGGAGTCGCCAGTGAAATAGCACCCTTTATTTTGGCAATTTCTAACCAGCTAGGAAAAACCTAGTTGAGACAGTGCGTGGCAGGCAGTTTTAGTGGGGCGCTACCCTCCCAAATCGTAACGGAGGGGTCTCAAGGTTGGTTAGCCGCGAATGGAAACCGTGGCGATAGTGTAATGGCATAAACCAGCTTGACTGTAAGGCGTAGATGCCGAACAGACACGAAAGTGGAGCATAGTGAACCGATGGTACGCGTTAGATG